>NZ_JRJY01000043.1:24159-32378 GCF_000801015.1 Aeromonas sp. ZOR0001
GAAGGTGCCCGACGGGGCACAGGGGCGCGATCTCGCCATGGCCAGCGACGAGCAACAGCTGGCCCGCCTGCTGGACGAGGGGTTGGGCCGCTCCGCCCTGCTGCTGGTGCAGAGCCGGATCCCCGCCGAGTTTGACTGGCGCATCGGCTTTCTCGACGGCTCGCCGCTGTTCGCCTGTCGCCGCTACCGGCCCGAACCCGGCAACCGCATTCGCCGCCGCAAGCACCCTCTCGACATGAGCCGCATCGAGGCGTTACCGCTCAACGAGGTGCCAGAGCGGGTGCTGCAGACCGCCCGCCGCGCCGTCCATCAGCTCGGCAATGGCCTCTATGGGCTCGATTTGCGCCAACAAGGACGTGACTGCGTGCTGCTGGAGATCGTCGACAACCCCTGGATCCGCGGCGATATCGAAGACAAGGAGGCGCAGGATCTCTACGAGCGACTGGCCCGCGCCTTCCGCCAGCGGCTGGAAAACCGGGGCCAGAGCACCGCATAACCCCGCCATGACTTTGTCGCCCACAATGACAGAGAGGGCCCCGCGATGGGGCCCTCTCTCATATCAAAGCGTGCTGTGGCAGACTTATTGCAGACGCAGGAAACGCCCGCTCAAGGGCGGTATCTCCACCGTTACGCTGCTGCCGCCGATGGCCAGACTCTCGCCGCTTTGCAGATCCACCAGCGCACTACCGCTGCGCAGTTTGCCCGTCGGCAGGTTGTAGCTGAGCGCCGTGGTGGAGAGGTTGAGCAGGTAGACTATCTGCTCTCCCGCCGTCTGCTTGATGTCACCATAGAGGCTGCCATCGGCCACCAGCTTGACTCGCTCTCCCTGATAGAGAGCGGGGTGGGCGGCACGCATCGCCAGCAGCTGGGCGAGCCACTCTTTCAGCTCAGCCTGTTCGCTACCCGGCACAAAACCGGTGACAGCGGGCACCTTGCCATCGCTGCGGGCCACATGATCGTCGCACAAGCCCTGCGCCGCACAGTCGCCGCCGACCTTGGCAGCAAAGCCCGGCACCTCGTCGCCAAACTCCTCGCCATAGTAGAAGGTGATGGGGCCGGAGCGGGCCGCCATAAAGCTGAAGGCCGCCTTGTGGCGCTGCCAGTACTCGGTCGACTTGAAGTTGCCGCGCTCCAGCAGATCGCCCAAACGCACCAGATCATGGTTGCCCAGCATCAGATTCGGCATGGCGTGATTCGGGTAGTTCTCCACCTTGTTCCAGCTGGCATCGAGCACGCTGGCCCCCTGCCCGCCCTTGCCGGACTCCTCCACCGCCAGCGCCTGCACGATGCCGTAGCGCAACGGGAAGTCAAAGGCCGAGGAGAGCGCCGGATTGTCGCTGCTGCCATAAGCCTGAGCGCGAATATCGTCAGCCCCCTTCCACACCTCGCCCACCATGTAGCCGAGGGTGCCCCACTGCTGCCCTGCCGCTTTGCGCGCTGCGCTGGCCTGCTCCACCTCGCTGCGAATGGCGCGCCAATCATCCAGCCCAAGCTGATAGGCCTGATCGAGGCGCCAGCCGTCGATACCGTACTGCTCGACCCAGTAGCGGGCCACCTCCTTGAAGTAGGCGAGGCTCTCCGGCTTGCTGTAATCCACCAGCTGGCCGGGATAACCCGCACCGCCGCTGGTGAGGGCTGGCAGACGCCCCTCTGGCGAGGGCTTGCTCACCCCCACCTTGTTGACGTGGCCAAACACCCCGTCGAGGAAGACGTAGAGGCCGCGCTGATGCGCTGCATCCACCAGCTGTTTGAGCTTGGCATTGCTGCCAAAGTTGGGATCCACGGTAAAAAAGTCGCAGGCGAAGTAGCCGGTGGCATCGAGCTTGTTATCGCCGCCTTGCCCCGCGCAGGAGTCGAACACCGGGGTGAGCCAGATGGCGTTGACGTTGAGACTCTTGATGTGGTCGAGACTATCGATGATCCCCTGCAGATCGCCGTTGTGCTGGGAGGGGCCATAGCCGACGCCGTAGTTGGCACTGCCGTCACCATCGGCAAACGACTCCACCATTACCTGATAAATGCGCAGGTTGCAGGCGGGTTGAGCGTCGCCATAGCAGGCACGACTGGCCGTGGCGACCGGAGGATGAGTGACCGGCGGATTGACGACGGGGGGAGAGCTCTCCCCACCAGAACTACCGCTGCCGCCGCAAGCCGCAAGTAACAGGGCGGCCCCGAGCAGGCCCCCATAGCGTAACGTTCCCTGTTTCATTGTTATGTTCCCGCTGTGAGAGCAGGCGTCTGATACGCCTGTTTTTCACCATGATAGCGATGCTCACACAACGGTGTCTGTGACTGAAAACGTTATCTGACTCAACTGGTTAGAGCACACCGGCCGAGGCAAAGCGGTAGTTGACCGAGAGCCAGTAGGAACGACCCGGCTCGGGGATGCGGCCGCTCTGCTCGTAGCCCAGCCCGGCCTGACTGCTGTGGACCGACTTGGAGAGGTGCTCGTAGTAGAAGGTGTCGAACAGGTTGTCTACCCCGGCCGAGAGTTGCCACCCCTTGGCAAACTGCCAGGCGCCGCTCAGGTTCATGGTGAAGAAGCCCGGGGTCTCGCCCTGATCCTGACCGGCGACCGTGCCGGAGCCCACATCCACCCGATCCTGCGCCGCCACGGCGCGCCCCAGCAGGGTAAAGCTCAGCGCCTCGTCCGGCTGCCAGCCCAGCGCCAGCTTGCCATCGAGCGGTGGCATCTGGGCCAGCGGCTTGTTGTCGCTCTGGTTTTCGCCGTAGACCACCGCCAGACCACCATCGAGACGCCACTGCTCGGCAAACTGCCAGCGCCCCTCCAACTCGCCACCCCGGGTCTGGGCATCGATATTGCGCACCTTGTTCGACTTGCTGTTGTAGAGCAGGTAGTCCTTGATGTCGGCGCTAAAGATAGAGAGGGTCAGGTCCAGCTCGCGGCTGCGCAACGCCAGCCCCGCATCCCACTGGCGACTGCGCTCCGGGTTGAGGGTGAACGGGGTGCTGTCCTTGCTGCGCTCCCAGTAGTCCGGCGCCCGCTCTGCCTGCCCCCAGGCCAGATAGCTGGACCAGCGGGGCGACCACTGGTACTCGTAGCGGCCAAACCCGCTGTTCAGGGTCAGGGTATCGCTGTAAAGGGTCTGTTCACCGGCGCCATAACGGGTGGTCTCGACCCTATCCTGACGGTAACCGCCCTTGTAGCTGTGAGCCCCCTGCTGACGACCCAGTTCGGCGAAGCCGCCCTGCTGCTCGAAACGCAGGGTGCGCTGGCGTGGCTTGTCTGCATAATCCAGATCCTTGCGAAATCTGTGTTGATCCCGGTTGCTGTCGAGCCCGGCGGTCAGCAACCAGTCGGCAGGAAGGGCGATATCGTTGGCCCAGCGCCCGCCGGTATTGCGGCGATCAGGGTTGTTCAGGGATTTGGGGGTGCTGTTTTGCCGCAGGCTGAAGTTGTCCATGATGTGGTCGATGTAGTTGTCCCACAGGGTCAGCTCGCTGCGCTGCCAGTGAGTGGTGATCTGCTCCTGCTTGAGCTTCAGCCCGAAGGATTCGCGATCAAACATGGGGCCATCCATGGTGCGATCCGCATAGGCGGCGCGGGCATTGCTGCGCTCGGCGGTGAGCTCCAGCCAGGTGTGCTCCCCCGGCGTCCAGCCCAGCTGGGCGGTGCCGTTCTCGCGGCGATAGAAAGAGCGCACCTTGTTACCGTGACCATCGCGGTAATCGTCGCTGTCGGAGTGGGTGAACTGACCGCGTAGATAGCCATCGGTCGAACCCGCCGTCATATCCACCATCTGGTCATCGCGGCCAAAACTGCCATAGAGGGCCGAGGCATCGGCCTTGAGGCCCGGTGCGGTGAACTCGGGTCTGTCCCGTTCGAACAGCACGGTTCCCGCCAGGGTGGCACCCTGCTCGAGGGATTGCGGCCCCTTCAGCACCCGGATCCGGTCAAAGGATTGGGGAAACACATAGGCGGTGGGCGGGTCCATCCGGCCACCACACCCACCGGCCAGCATGCCGCCATCCATCTGCACGTTGAGGCGGGACATCCCCATCCCCCGCAGTACAGGGTCGCCACCAAGCCCCCCTTTGCGCACCATGCTCATGCCGGTGACATTCTTCAGATAACCGGCGCCGTCGGCAGCGGGCATGGGGGAACCGGGCTTCTTGGGATCCAGTGTCACCTCCAGGGTGCTGGCGGGGCGGGTTGCCACCACCATGGGATCCAGCTGTTGCACCGATTCCTGACCGGCAGCGCCGTGACAGGCGAGTCCACCAACCAGCAGGGCAAGGGGGGGGCGCATATGACAAGCCATACATTTTCCTTATGTATTTGTTTGTTTTGTTATTTTCATTCAACCAACCAAACCTTTCAGCAAGGGAAAGGTTTGCCATCTGGCCGCAAAAAAGGCCTGCGGCGCGAAAGCGGCAAGCCTCTGTCAGATGAAGCGAAGGCAAGTTGGCAAAATGTTGCGCAGGTTTTACCCAAGTTGGCTCAGAAAGGCAAACGGGCAAACATTCCAGTAACAGGAATCTGGCGTTGGCTCACAAAAAATGGGGATTAGCTGAAGGCCTCCCGCTCATCGATGGGAGAGATGAGGTGATAGACCTCATGGGCGGATAGCGTGCAGCCAACAGGCCACTCCAGCTGGTGGTGACGGTTGATGAAGACCCGGGCGCAGTGACGCTCGCTCTCCAGCTTTGCAAACAGCGGCTGGGTTCGCCAGGGGGTCAGATCCAGCACACCCGTGGTGCCATCCGATAACACCAGAAACAGGCGCCATCCCCGCACATACTCGACATCGATAAAGACCGGCATCCCTTCGGCTCCGATTGAGATAATTCGCGGCAATTATAAACACCCATCCCCCATCCATACGCGCTGTGGCTCACATTTTATCCAGCAGGTTATGCTGTGCTCATTAAGCGCGCGACATCACATTTTTAGATGATAAATGTGTTAATTCCGGCTTTTAACAAAATTGAATGCAACCTTAACCCGTTCGATCTGTCATAACCTCACAACAAGTAAAAAACGTCTGTGGACAGGCGCTTACAGTCTCATTCAGGAACAAAAATGACAGATCTAAAACAGCGACTCGGCCCGTTTTGGCCCTTCGCCATCTTCTGCGCGCTCGCGCTTTTCTCTCTCTCTTTCAGCCGAATCGCCCTCGGCCTCTGGCAACTGGAACGGGTGGATGCCGTGGCCGGTTGGCAGGAGATGCTGCTGCAAGGGATCCGGGTCGACTTTGCGACCCTCTGCTGGGTCTGGGGTGTCCCCGCCATGCTCACCCTGCTGCTGGCAGGCCCCCATGCCATCGGTCGGGGCTGGCTGCAACTGATGCGCGTCTGGCTGACCGTCGGACTCTGGCTGATGCTGTTCCTCGAGATCTCCACCCCCTCGTTTGTCACCGAGTATGGCGTGCGCCCCAACCGCCTCTATGTGGAGTACCTCATCTATCCGAAAGAGGTATTCGCCATGCTGTGGGCGGGCCGCAAAGCCGAGCTGCTGCTGGCGGTACTCTTCAGTGGCGCCGTGCTGGCCGGTGGCTGGTGGCTGAGCGGCCGTCTGGTGCGTGGCCTCAGCTTCCCCCGCTGGTATCTACGTCCTGCCTTCGCCCTGCTCATTCTGGCCATAGGTTTTCTCGGTGCCCGCTCCAGTCTCGGCCACCGCGCCCTGAACCCGGCCATGGTCGCCTTTGCCGAAGATCCGCTGGTCAACTCGCTCACCGTCAACTCCGCCTACTCCCTCTTCTTTGCCATCAAGCAGATGGGCGCCGAGGAGGATGCCGGCCAGTTTTACGGCGAGATGACGGAGCAGAAGGTGCTCGAGGTCATGCGCAAGGAGAGTGGCCGTCCGGCCAGTGATTTCAACTCAGATCTGCTGCCCAGCCAGACCTTCAACCAGGCGAGCTTCCAGGGTAAACCGAAGAATCTGGTGATCCTGCTGCAGGAGAGTCTGGGTGCCCAGTTTGTCGGCTCCCTCGGTGGCCTGCCGCTCACCCCCAACATCGATGCCCTGTCGCAGCAGGGCTGGGCCTTCGAGCAGCTCTACGCCACCGGCACCCGCTCGGTGCGTGGTATCGAGGCAGTACTGACCGGCTTCACGCCAACCCCGGCACAGTCGGTGGTCAAACTCGGCAAGAGCCAGACCAACTTCTTCACCATCGCGGATCTGCTCAAACAACGGGGTTACGACACCAGCTTTATTTATGGCGGCGAGAGTCACTTCGACAACATGCGCAGCTTCTTCCTCGGCAATGGCTTCACCACCATCGTCGAGCAGAAGGATTTCGACAATCCGGTGTTCAAAGGGTCATGGGGGGCTTCCGACGAGGATCTGATGGCCAAGGCCGACGAGACCTTCAAGGCGTTGCACAAGGAGGGTAAACCCTTCTTCAGTCTGGTGTTCAGCTCCAGCAATCACGATCCGTTCGAATTCCCGGACAACCGCATCGAACTCTTCGAGCAACCCAAACAGACCCGTAACAACGCGGCCAAGTATGCGGATTACGCCATCGGCGAATTCTTCAAGAGGGCGAAACAGTCCGAATACTGGCAGGACACCCTGTTCCTGGTCATCGCCGACCACGACAGCCGGGTCGGTGGCGCCAGTCTGGTGCCCATTCCCCGCTTCCATATTCCGGGGGTCATCGTGGGCGATGGCATAGTGCCGAGAAAGGATTCGCGTATCGTCAGCCAGATCGACATGGCGCCTACCCTGCTCTCCCTGATGGGGATCAGTGCCGACTACCCCATGCTCGGCAAGGATCTGACCCGTATGCCCGCCGACTGGCCGGGGCGCGCCATCATGCAGTACGACAAGAACTTCGCCCTGATGCGCGGCAAGGATGTGGTGATCCTGCAACCGGAACGGGCGGCAGAGGGCTATGTCTACGACAATGCCAGCGAGAAGCTGACTCTGGCGGCGCAGCCGGACGCCTTGAAGGAGGATGCCCTCGGTCTTGCCCTGTGGGGCAGCATGGCCTATCAGAAGAGTCTCTATCAGACGGCCAAGGATGAACGCACCGCCGCCAATTGAGCCACCCGTACTGATTCAGCCGATAGCAGAATGGAAAAAACCGCCAGCTGGCGGTTTTTTCTATCTATTCATACTGTCGGCCCACTGGCCGTTATGGCTGGGGAAAGCAGGGCAGGGAGCGGCTGAACTTGTGCTCGAATACCAGCGAGGTTTCGAGGTGCACCACCTCTTCGCGGGAGGTGAAGTGATCGAAGACAAAGTTGCGCAGGTGCTCGGTATCTGAAACACAGAGGTGCACCAGAAAATCATCCTTGCCGCCCATGTGGAACAGGCTGATCACTTCGGGTAGCGCCAGAATGGCATCGCGGAAGGCATCGATGATCTGGCGGCTGTGACGGGCCAGCTGCAGGGAGACCATGGCCTGAATGTGACCACCGAGGGCCTGATAATCCACTTCGCAGTGCGCCCCCTTGAGCACGCCATCCTGCTGCAGCTTGCGCACCCGCTCCAAACAGGTGGAGGGGGCAACGCCCACCAGCGCGGCCAGATCCTTGTTGGTCATGCCCGCATCCCGAAACAGATGGGCCAGGATATCCAAATCCAGTTGATCCAGGTTTCTCATCTTAACTCCTTGAACCGCTCAATTTTTTAGACTCTGCCCGTAAACCGGGGCAAACACAACGGCCATTGACATCCCCCCTGCCCCGCCTATCCTTGGCGCCATTCACCGGCCGCAGCCCTGCGGCCACCACGCGAGGATCCGCCATGCACCCGTATCACCCCTTCTGGAGCCTTGAGGTTCCCCGTGTCGATGGTCAGCTGCTGCTGACCCCTTGCCCCGGCACCCAGCAGGTGCCACTGACCCTGGCACTCGATCAACTGCGGTTGGCCGGTGCCCACGGGGTGGTTACCCTGATGACGCGCGCCGAGTTGATCCGACTCGAACTGGCGCAGCTCGGCCAGCAGGTCGAACACGAAGGGATGCGCTGGTTCCATCTACCCATCGAGGATGATCTGGCCCCCGACACCGACTTCGAGGCTGCCTGGCAACAGGCGCTGCCGCAGCTGCGCGAGCTGCTGGGGGATGGCAAACATCTGGTCATCCACTGCAAAGGGGGCAGCGGTCGTACCGGTCTGGTCGCCGCCGCGCTGCTGATGACCCTCGGCCAGCCACAGCAAGAGGTGATGGCCGCCATCAAGGCCCACAGACCCAAGGCGTTTACCCTGGCCTGCCACCGCCAATGGCTCGACCAGCTGGCCGAGCGGCTGG
>NZ_JRJY01000043.1:32522-43076 GCF_000801015.1 Aeromonas sp. ZOR0001
CGGCTGGCGCAGGGCGACTGACTACTTGCCTCCCTGGTCGTAGGTAAAGACCTTGCCGATATCTTCCACCCGATAGCTGGTGAGCTGATAGACGTAGTAGTTGAGCCAGTTGGCAAACAGCAGATGACCATGGCTGCGCCAGCTGGCGCGCGGCGTCCGGCTCGGATCATTATTCGGGTAGTAGTTGACCGGAATGGCCGGTTCGAGCCCGGCCGCCAGATCCCGCTGATACTCACCATCGAGGGTCAGGGCATCGTACTCCGGGTGCCCGGTGACAAACACCTGACGACAATCCTTGGTCGCCGCCAGATAGACTCCCGCCTCTTCTGACTCGGCAAAAATCTGCAAGTCGGTCTGGGCACGGATCAGACCGCCATCAAACGCCGCGTAACGGGAGTGCGGGGCGACGAACTCGTCATCGAAACCGCGCAGCAGCGGCTCATGCTCATCGAGGCGATGGTGGCGGTAAACCCCGGAGAGCTTCTCGCCGTGGGTCTGTTTCTCCATGCCATACAAGGCTTTCAGCGCCGCCTGCACCGCCCAGCAGAGGAACAGGGTGGAGGTGACATGCTGATGGGACCACTCGATGATCTCGACGATGCGCGGCCAGTAGACCACCTCCTCGAACTCCACCAGCCCGAGCGGCGCCCCTGTGATGATCATGCCGTCGTAGTTGTTGCCACGCACCTGCTCGAAGTCGTGATAGAAGTTCTCCAGATGCGCCTGCGGCGTGTTCTTTGACTCCCTGTCATCGATGCGCAGCAGATCCACATCCACCTGCAGCGGCGAGTTGGAGAGCATCCGCATCAGCTGGATCTCGGTCTCAATCTTCTTTGGCATCAGGTTGAGGATGAGCACCCGCAGCGGGCGGATGTTCTGGGTGACGGCCCGGGATTCCGTCATCACGAAGATGTTCTCCTGCCCCAGCACTTCGGCGGCGGGTAACTGATCCGGGATCTTGATCGGCATGCTTACTCCCTGTACTGCATCAGTAAATATGTCTGGACATCCAGAAGCCTATAATAAAGCTCCTGCCCTGTCATCAGATACCTTTTGTATTCACCCCCGCCTTTGACTAGCATACGGCTCAGTGTGTCTCCTGCTTCCAAGATAATGACCGGTATCAAGATTTCCGTAGATCGACTGCAAGTCGGCAACTATGTATCCCTGCCACTGGGGTGGCGCGAACACCCGTTCCTGTTTTCCAGCTTCAAGATCAAAAGTGAAGAAGAGATCGAGCTGATCCGCCGTCTCGGCCTGAAACTGGTCACCATCATTCCCGACAAGAGCGACGTTCCGCCCAAGCCCCTCAATCAGGTACAGCCTCAGCAACAAGAGAGCGCAGACGCCGCCCAGCGCCAGGCCCAGATGCAGCAGGAGAAGGATCGCCGCATCGAACAGTTGCAACTCTATCGCCGCAACCTGCAGCAGTGCGAGAAACAGTTTCAGCAGTCGCTGGCCCAGGTGCGCAGCGTGATGAGCAAAATCCAGTCCCGCCCCCTCAATGCTATCGGCGAGGCGCAGGAGCTGGTCAACGCCATGACCGAGCAACTGCTCTCGGTGGACGAGATGGTGCTGCACTTGGTCTCCGACAGCGAGGATGGCAACAACCTCTACTTCCACTCCCTCAATGTGAGCGTGCTCAGCATGCTGCTGGCCAAGGAGTGCTGCATGACGGCCGACGAGATCCGTCAGGTCGGTATGGGGGCGCTGTTCCACGATATTGGCAAGCTGAAGATCCCGAGCCAGATCCTGCGCAAGACCGAGCCGCTGACCAAGCCGGAGCAGAACCTGATGGCCCAGCACCCGCGCTACGGGCTGGATCTGCTCAATCTGGCCAAGGATTTCCCGGCCGAGGCGAAGGGGATCGTGCTCCATCACCACGAATATCTCGATGGCAGCGGGCCGGAAGGGCTCAAGGGTGGCCAGCTCGATCCGCTGACCCAGATGGTGTCGCTGATCAACGAGTACGATAACCTCTGCCACATGCAGGCCAAGGTGCCCTACTCGGCCCTGAGCGGCCTCTACAAGCAGCGCAAGGCGCAGTTCAATCCGGAGTACCTCAGCATGCTGATCCGGTTGATGGGGATCTACCCCCCCGGCAGCGTGGTGCAACTCTCCAACGGTCAGGTGGGGCTGGTGATGTCGGTCAACGCTTCCCGCCTGCTCTACCCCTCGGTGCTGGTCTACGATCCGCGCATTCCCCGTCAGGAAGCCGCCATCATCGACCTGCAGCAAGCCGAACTGTCGATCGCCAAGGTGATCCACCCCAAACGGCTGCCGCCCGCCGTGTTCGAGTACCTCAATCCGCGTACCCGGATCAGCTACTACTTCGAGCACAACAAAGCCTGATTGTGTTGGCTCGAGGCCAACCATTGCCACCCGTTTAATCCAAGGAGCCTGCCATGCGTATCGAGATCATCAGTACCGGAGACGAAATAGTGACGGGTCTGGTGGTGGATACCAACGCAGCCTGGCTCAGCGCTCTGCTGCTGGAACAGGGGTGGCAGGTGCGCCGTCGTCTGACGGTCGGGGACAACCTCGCCGACCTGAAAACGGTACTGCAAGAGAGTGCCAGCCGCGCCGAGGTGGTGCTGGTGTGTGGCGGGCTCGGGCCCACTGCCGACGACCTCACTGCTCAGGCGGCCGCTGAAGCCTTTGCCCAGCCGCTTACCCTTTTCCCCGACTGGCTTACTACCATCACGGCCCGCTACGCCAGCCGTGGTCGCCCCATGGCACAAAGCAATGCCAAACAGGCCTGGTTGCCACAGGGGTGCGAAATCCTCGACAACCCGGTTGGCACCGCCTGCGGCTTTGTGGTGCGAAGTGGCCAGAGCCAGCTCTTCTTCACCCCTGGCGTGCCGTTCGAATTCAAGCAGATGGTGCGCGAGCAAATTCTGCCGCGCCTCAAACAGCTGGCCGGAGCACAGATCGACACCGAGCTGCGTCGCTTTTACACCTTCGGCGTCTCGGAGTCGGCGCTCAGCGATATGCTGGATGCCGAACCCTGGCCAGCCAACATCGAGCTGGGTTACCGCTCCTCCATGCCCCTTATCGAGCTGAAACTGATCGGCCACGGCGCCAGTGCCGCTGACATGGAAAGTGCAGAGCGCCGACTGCTGGATACGATCCGCCCCTGGCTGGTTGGCAGCGGAGATACGGAACCGGCGCAGCAGATCCTTGCGCTGCTGCAAGACAAACCGCTGACTCTGCTGGAGGGGGAGAGTGGAGGTGCGCTGCTGGCGCTTTGTCACGGCCATCCCAGGCTGGAGGCCAACTTCAGCGCGCAACTGGCCGATGAGCTGGCGCAACTGCCGACCACCGATGCGGGCCTGCAACTGACCATAGGGCGAGAGGGGCCGGAGGGAGTGCCACTGCAGCTCAGCGCCGATGGCAAGCACATCGGTCAGACGGTCAAGGTCAGCCACCCCGACCCGGAGAGCCGCCGCAAGATCCTCGCCTTTGCCGCCCTCGACATGCTGCGCCGCCATATGCTGGGTGAGCCGGTGCTCGGCGATTACCTCACCCTGGCCAGAACAGCCCAGCGCAGCTGATAAGAACCGCCATTCACCTGCCAGCGACCCTATGTCGCTGGCGCTACGATCCGTCTTTTCACTCAGTTTCCAAACAGCGCCCACATTTATCTGGCCGCCATCACCGATTTGACTTCAATTCATTGACCATTCAGAGGAAATATCTGAATACTGCCCACTCTCAGGGTTGGCGACTCGCTTTATTAATCATTGAGAGATTAAATGACAGTAGAGGAGCGAGCCGATCGTTCCGTTCTCATCCAGCAAGGAGATGCGGTGTTAAGCAAAGAGTGGTTGCTGCTATCAAGCGATATGGAACTGGTCTGCCTGCGGATTGCCGCCGGTCTCACCAAACCTGTCACGGAACAGGATGTGCAGGCTCTGCTGCTCGCTTCCAACTGTCGCCGCTATCAGCCGCTGCCCGAGGGGATCAAACAGGCCATCAGCCTGCTTAATACCCTGCTCACCAACCCTGCCGCCCCCGTCCCCGCCAACCCCATCCCTGTCGGCAAGCGTCAGGATGCCCGACTCGCCGTAATAGTGGAGAAGGATCGCATGAGCGCCATCGCCCAGATCACTGCCGACTGGGGTGGCAAGTATGTGACGCTGGAACAGCTGAAAGAGGCGATCGCCATCAGCGAAATCAAACAGGGGGTGAGTGAGCAACTGCTCACCGCTGCCATCCAGTCAGCCAAGGAGGCCGCCCCCGGCAGTCAGCTCAAGCTGGTGATTGCCAACGGCCAGCCTGCCGTCAATGGTCAGGACACTCGTTATGAGCGGCTGGTGGAAACCCCGGCCGAACGGATCCTCAAACCGCAGGAGCTGGGTCATGGCAAGGTCGACCTGCGGGATCTCGGCTCCATCGTCACCGTCAAGGCAGGCGCTGCGCTGATGCGCCGTCATCCGGCCACCGTCGGGGTGCCCGGTTTTACAGTGACCGGTCAGGATCTGCCCGCCAAGGATGGCAAAGACAGCCCGATGAGTGCTGGCGAGGGCACCTTTATCTCCCCCGACGATCCCGACCTGCTGATTGCCGGTCGGGCTGGCCTGCCCTGTCAGGAAAAAGCAGGCATGAAGGTGGACGAGGTGCTCAGCGTCAAACAGGTGGATGCCCGCCACGGCCACATTGATTTTGAAGGGGGATTAATCGTCAGCGGCGACGTCAACCCGGGCATGAAGATCCGGGTCAGCGGTGACATCGTGATTGGTGGCTTTATCGAAGGGGGCTGGATCGAGGCAGGGGGCAGCATTACGGTACGCCACGGCATCATTGGCCGCCGCAACGAGCAGGGAGAGTACCTTTGCCAACTCAATGCGCAGGGGGAGATCCACGCCAGCTACGCCCAGTATGCCCAGCTGGAAGCGGGGGGGGATATCCAGATCCAGAGCCAGCTCAGCCACTGCTACTCCCGCAGCGGACAAGACATCAAGGTGGGCGATAGCAACATGCGCAAAGGCACTCTGCTGGGGGGCACCAGCATTGCCAATCGCCTGATCATGGCCCCCAGCCTGGGGGCCGAGGCAGCCAACCATACCCGGCTGCAGATCCTTGGCGGCTACTTCACCCACAAGGAGCAGGAACACCAGCTCAAGCTGCGCCAGCAGGCGTGTCAGGCCCAGCTGGAGAAAATCAAGGAGCTGGTCATGAAGTTGCTGCAACTGCCCGGCGACAAGCGCAATCCGGATACCCTGCGCAAGCTCAAACCGATCCGGGACCATCAGCTGGCCGAACTGGCCCAGCTCGATGAGCAGCTCACCGCCAACCAGGAAGAGCTGCGAAACTTGATGGCTCAGATGGAGGTCATTGCCACCCAGCACCTCTACTCCGGCATCGAGGTCGAGATGGCCAGCTTCAAACGCAAGGTTACCATCACCCGAGGCCCTACCCGTCTGACCATCCATGATGAAACCCTGGAGATGACCCCTTACGAGGGACACAAATAGCTCAACCGGCACGGCCCCATCGCTGAACCGGTCGTGATCCCGTCGCCGATTTTCGCTACACTCGCCACTTCCTTGGCCCCACCGGGCGGGCCACCCAGACTCAGGTAGTGAGAGATGTACAAGCTGATCGCATTGGATATGGATGGCACCCTGCTCAACCCGCAGGGCCAGATTACTCCCCGCACCCACGCCGCCATCAGCGCCGCGCGCGCCAAAGGGGTAACCGTTGTGCTGGCCTCCGGCCGCCCGCTGGAAGGGATGAGCCGCTATCTGGAAGAGCTCAGCCTCACCACAGAGCATGACTACGTCATCTGCTACAACGGCGCCCTGGTGCAGCAGGTGGGCGATCAGCGCATCATCCGCAGCCAGCTGCTGACCGGCAGTGACGCCAGCGCCGTCGCCAAACTGGCTGATGAGCTGGAAGTGAACGTCCATGGTTTCTCGGTCACCCGTGGACTGATCAGCCCCCGTGTCAGCACTTACACCGAGCACGAATCTCGCCTGATCGGCATGCCGATCAATCTGATCGACTTCGCCACCCTGCCTGCCGACGAGCAGATCATGAAGGTGATGATGATCGACGAGCCGCCCCAGCTCTCCCGCGCCATCGAGCGACTGCCTGCAGAGCTCTATGAGCGCTATACCGTGGTACAGAGCGCCCCCTTCTTCCTCGAGTTCATGAACAAGCAGAGCAACAAGGGAACCGGCGTGGCCGCACTGGCCGAGCACCTTGGCCTGACCGCCGATCAGGTGATCTGCGTCGGGGATGCGGGCAACGATCGCCACATGATCGAATACGCAGGCCTCGGGGTTGCGATGGGCAATGCCACCGACGAGATCAAGGCTCTCGCCCAGCACACCACTGCCCGCAACGATGAAGATGGCGTAGCTCAGGTGATCGAGCAGTTCGTACTGAACGCCTGATCGCAATCGAGCGCCGCTGCGCCCGATGAGGAAATAAAAACGGGGAGGCTGTCAGCCTCCCCGTTTTTCTGGTTAGTTATCTGCGTGATGAGCGTTAATTCGCTCGCATCACTGGTTCGCCAGACACTGGGTATGGGAACCCGGTTGCAGGTAAGGCGTCAGCAGGGGAGCCATCCCCTTGAGCACCTGCACCGGCAGCGCAGAGGTGAAACGGAACTTGTCAGACTGGCTACCCGGTACATAGGCGGTCAGGGTACCGAAGTGATCCTCACCCAGATAGAAAACGAAGGTCGCGGTGCGGTTGCGCGCCAGCGAGCTGGTCACGTTGCCATAACGACCCACGGTTTCAATCCGGTTATCCCCGGTCCCGGTCTTGCCACCCATCTGCAGCACAGTGCCGTCCGGCAGGGTAAAGGCACCGGCGATACGTCTTGCCGTACCCCCTTCAACGACTTTGGAGAGCGCACTGCGCAGGGCTGCCGCCACCTCTGCCGGCATCACCCGGGTTCCCTCGGTGTGCTGCGGCTCAAACTCGGTCTCGAAGGGCGTCCCCTTGGCAAACGAGAGGTGCTCGATACGCAAGGTTGGCGAGCGGATACCGCCATTCTGGATAATCCCCATCAGCTCGGCCAGTGCAGCCGGACGATCGCCGGAGCTACCCAAGGCAGTCGCCAGCGAAGGTACCAGATGGTCGAACGGATAACCGAGCTTGGCCCAGCGCTGATGGATATCGAGGAAGGCTTCAACCTCCAGCATGGTGCGGATCCGGCTGTCACGGGCACTGCGATGACGGGTCTTGAACAGCCAGCTGTAGACCTCCTGCCGCTCGTCACGACTGGCCGCCACCGCGTCGGCAAAGGTGGCCTTGTCGAACTCCTTGAGATAGGCCAGCAACCACAGCTCCAGCGGGTGAACCCGGGCGATGTAGCCCTGATCCGGCAGTGAATACTTGCCCGGGCCATAACTCACATAGAGCTGATTGACCCGTTTGGCGCTCAGCTTCTCCCGCGGCAACCGCTCCGCCAGGAAGGCAGCAAAAGCCGCTTCGCTGGCTTCCGGCATCAGGTAGCGGTGAACCGCCGCCAGACGTACCGCACTCGGCTTGAGACCGTCGAGGAAGGTATCGAGCTGCTCCTCGGGAGTCTTGCCGCGATATTTGCGCCAGAAGCGCAGCAGATAGGTCTGGCCCTCTTTGTCAGCAAATTTGGCCAGATACTCCTGACGACGGGGATCCTTGTCATCCTTCAGCAACTGGGCACGGTTGCCCTCCTTGTAGAGGCTGTAGCGCACGATATCGCGCATCAGCCGCACAAAGGGCAAGTTAATCGATTCACGCAGAGAGTCACGCAACGTCGGAATACGATTGTTATCCTCGCGGCGGAAGTTGTTGAAGGTGTGCATGCCGCCACCGGTAAAGAACCCTTCGTTGGGGCTGGCGGAGTATTTACGATCCAGCGCTGCTTCCAGCATCACAGGCAGGCTCTTGTCCTGAGCCGTCATCAGATAGGAGATGGCCCAGCGGCTGAGGTTGTCCTGAGAGACGGCGGCCAGCTTGCGCAGATTCTCGACCGGCATCCCGGCATAGTTGTCGTGCAGCTCGGCCACGATCTCCAGATAGGTGGTCAGCACCCGCAACTTGGCGGTTGAGCCCAACTCCAGCTTGGAACCTTCGTTGATATCGAACGGCTGATCGGTGTTGTCGGTCTGCACCCGCACCTTGAACCCTTCCGGCGACTTCTCGAACAGGGTGAAGCTGTAGCGCACATCGCCGGTCTTCTCCGGCGAGAGCAGGCGCTCACCAAACAGCCCTACCTGGGCGGCAAACGTCGGGTCGGCCAGCTGTTGCAGATAACGGGAGATTTCGTTCTGCAACGGCATGTTGAGGCTGGTATCGGCGGTCAGATCCATCCGGTCAAGGTCATAGAGCTGCACTCCGAGCTGACGGCTCAGGCGAGTACGGGCAACCTGCAACCCCTTGTTATTGTTCACCCGGGTGATAGCAGGGGACTGCAGGAAGTCACGGAACGTAATCTTGGCCTTGAGCGCCGCTTCCATCAGAGGTGGCGTGATCATCCCCTCCTGCACAAACAGGCGCAGGTAGCTGTCGGTCAGGGTAGCCAGCGCCTCTCGCCCCTGAGCCAGATAGTAAGAGGGACGGCGGTGCGCAATCATCAAAGAGACAACCTGACGCAGGGCAAGCCCCTGCTCGGCCAGTGGTGCGTTCTGGTTGCGGGCGGGGTCCAGCAGACGGTTCACGTCATCGACATTGGCACCAAACCAGACCCAGAGACCATCTCCCAGACCATGCACTTCACCATATCCCGGCGCAGCCGAGAGCGGTACCGAGTTGAGGTAGGCCCAGGCGACCAGTTTGCGCGCTTCGAGGGTTTCCGGCCCGAGACGATAAGCCCGCACGCTGGCAGAGGCCATCTGACGGATCTTCTCGGTCGGCGACAGGGTCAGGCCATCCGGCGAGTGGCGATACTTCTCCACCTGGGTCGCCAGGGTACTGCCACCGGCAGATTGATCCTGCATATCGAGCGCCTTGCCCACCTGAGAGAGCGCCGCCTTGGCAAAACGGGGCCAGTCGACCGCCGGGTTGGCCAACGGCTCTTCATTGCTCAGCAAGTCGCGGTTCTCGATAAACAGCAGCGACTGGATGACGAGCGGTGGAATGGAGTCAAAATCCGGATAGTGATGGGTCGGATACTTGAATTGATAGAAGGGCTCGGCGCGGCAATCGTGCAGCGTCAAACCGGCCTGCACCTTCTCGGTATAGGGCACGAAGAAGCCACGACTGGCGTAGTCATAGAGCGCGTCGGAGAAATGCACCTGCTTGCTGACTTCATAGCCCCGCTGCAGCAGGCGCTCCTGCATCATCGGCAGTTGCACATAGCCGAGCCGCTTGTCGAACGGGCCATCCTCAGGGAAAGCGATCTGCTTGCTCTGACCAGGCTCGACCTGATAGGTGAGCTTGGCAGCATAGCGGGAGATCTCCTGAGATTGCAGCTTCGAGGTTTTCATCTCATAGCCAACCAGAGCGATCACCGCCCCCAGGCACAATAAAAAGAGAAAACAGAACAGCCAACGCCACCAGGGACGGCGCTTGCGCTTTGGGTTCCCGTCCGAGGTCTGGACAGATGAATCTTGAGATGCCACTTGTGTCAAATCCGTCTGTTCTGATGCGCCCATATCAGCCCCACCATGGTTGCGCAATTTATTGTGTTTCACTCAAGCTTAGTCTTTTCAAGTCAATGGCTTGAAACTATTGACCGCTTTGTGGTGATGGTAACAGGGCAATTCTAAAAAGGGGAGCCGATTGTTGCAGGAGTGGCAGAGATCCGAGCTGATAACAAAACACCGGCCAGTGGCCGGTGTCTCTGAAGCGAAAGCTGAACGCTTATTTGTGAGAGCTCATGCCCTTCAGTTTGGTGCTCAGCTCTTTACGCTCTTTGGATAGCTCGGCGTTCTTGATGATGTGGTCATCCACGCGCTCTTCATAGTCGGCGCGCATGTTGGCGATGATCGCCTGCACATCATCAATGCTCATGCCCGGCTTGATATAGTCGCTCAGGTTGTCGAGCAGCAGCACGCGCTTCTGATTGTCACGGATCTTCTTCTCGTTATCCGCAATTTCACGCTTGAGTTTGTTCTGGCGACGGGACATACGCACATATTCCAGTACATCGCTGAAGGTGGACTTGTTTACTTGTTCCATATCGATACCACTGACTTAAGGTTGATAAAAACTGGCCAAGTTACACCTGGAACCCGGCAAACCCAGCGCGGGACAGGCAAACTCAAGATGCCCTTACTCTACCGAGTTATAAGCGAGATACAACCCTAATCGCGCGCCATGAACAGAGTTTGGCCAAAAGTAAACCAGTTAAGATGGCCAGTGATCCATCAGATAAGGGCTTGATATAGATACAAAATGGAGAAGATGACAGGGCTTTAGTTCTCTTCTTCCAGATAAATGCTAATACTGGCTGTTTAACACGCTAAAAACATCAAAGCCCGGTCATGAAGCCGGGCTTTGCGTTGGTTTCGATGTGCAAACCTGTGGGTCGCTGGGCAAAATCGCCCATAGCAAAAAGGCCTTCCCATCAGGGAAGGCCTTCAAATTAGTGGCGGAGCGGACGGGACTCGAACC
>NZ_JRJY01000060.1:0-9590 GCF_000801015.1 Aeromonas sp. ZOR0001
CGCCCACCGCCGGCGTCGGGTGGAGGGCGTCGAGCAACTGCCAGTCGCAGACCCCGGGCTTGAGCTCGGCTTCGATATCGCACTTGAGATGCTGCAGCAGCCGCAGTTTGAGAATGCGCGGCTCGGTCAGGGTGGCATCGTGGGTCAGTGGCGCCAGACGGCTGAGGATGTCGACATGTACCAGCCGGTTCTCCAGCCGGTTCTTGCTGTCGGCCAGCAGCTCGGCGGCCAGTTGGGCATCCACCTCTTCATCGCCGGAGCGGCGAATGGTGCCCGCCAGCGCCTCGGTAAAGAGGTGGCGATCTTCCCGGCGGTAGAGCCGCTCGGGGGAACAGGCGATAAAGGCCTGCTCGGGGGAGAATTGAAAACCGAAGTGGAAGCAGTCCTGGGCGTGGCGGGCCCACTGGTCGAGCATGGCCCAGGGATTGATATCCGCATCATGGTTCGGACTGGTCAGCACGCTCTCCCGCGACAGCACCACCTTGGGAGTGTGGGCCTGAAAATCGGAGGCGGTGACGCGCTCAACCAGCGTCTGCCACTGGGCGGGGCCGGGGCAATCCTGTCGCTGCCAGGGCTGCTTTTGCAGGGCGGGCAGCGGGGCTTCCTGGCGCAGGGCATCGAGGGCGGCGTCGGCCGCCTGCAGTTCGGCCTCGAGATTGTTTTCATCCAGCCAGAGGTTGAGGCAGAGACTGACGCACTCGCCACGGCGCACCAGCTCGATGCGGGGCAGCACGAAACGGCAGGGGCCAAACCCTTGCCAGCCGGATTGGGCCGGATCGAACGCCAGTCCGCCATAGTAGCGAGGGCTGTCGTCATGATGCTGGTTGGCTGTGTTAGTGCACACCTGCTTGATGGCGTGCGGCTCGGTCAGTTCATGGATGGCGCCCAGCGCGACATACTCGGGGCGAGCCTCTCCACGGGCCTGCCAGTAGATGCGGGGATAGAGGGTTTGCGCCGCGAGCCAGCCCAGAAAGGAGCGGATTTCGATCGCCACTCGCAACCGTACGAAGCCGCTGACGTTGCTGTGACGCAGGGCGTCCAGTTGTTGCTTGATATGGGTCTGAGCCAACATGGATTCTTGTCTGAGCCGGGTAGTAACGAGCGATCCGGTAGCTGGATGCCGTAGGTTTATGCCAAAGGGCGATGATTTCCTATATATTATCTGCCCATTCGTCCATGTAAATCGCCCGCGGGAGCTTCACTCTCCGGGGCCAAGTATACCCAAATCCGGTTCGATAACCCTTAACACGATCAATATCCGATTGTTTGGCCATCACAAAATGACAAATACCTTCTCTGTTTGGTTGCTGGCGGCGCGTTTGCGAACATTGCCGCTCGCCTGCTCTTCCATCCTGCTGGGCTCGGGGCTGGCTGCCAGTCGTGGCGCCTTCGATGGCACCATCATGGCGCTCTCCCTGCTGACCGCCATCCTGCTGCAGATCCTCTCCAATCTGGCCAACGATTACGGCGATGCGGTCTCCGGCGCCGACAACGGCGAGCGGATCGGCCCGCAGCGGGCGGTGGTCTCCGGTCTTATCACCAAAAAGCAGATGTGCGTGGCGATGGGGCTGACCGCGCTGGCGGCGGTGGCCAGTGGCCTGCTGCTGCTGGGCTGTGCCTTCGGCGGTCAGTGGCTGCAGATTTTGGCATTTGTGGTGCTGGGTGGCGCGGCCATTGTCGCGGCGGTGACCTACACGGTCGGCAAGACCCCTTACGGCTATCGCGGGTTTGGCGATATCTCTGTGTTCCTCTTCTTCGGCCTGCTGGGGGTGCTCGGCTCCTACTACCTCTTCACCAAGACGCTGGAGTGGGATCTGCTGCTACCCGCCACCGCCTGTGGCCTGCTGGCGACCGCCGTGCTCAATATCAACAATGTGCGCGACATCGAGACCGACGCCGCCAGCGGCAAGATCACCCTGGCAGTGCGCCTTGGCCGCAACCGCGCCATCGCTTATCACTGGGTTCTGTTGGGGGCGGCGTTGCTGGCAACCATCGCCTTTATCCTGATCCAGCCCGCCAGCTTCTGGCCGTGGATCTTCTTGCCCGCCATGAAGCCTCTCAGCGATGCGGCCAAGACTCTTCGCGAAAGCTACGATGGCGAGGTGCTGACCGGTTCCCTCAAGAAGACCGCCATCAGCGCCTTTCTGTTCAGCCTGCTGCTCTCCATCGGGTTGGCGCTCTCCTGACAGCTGGTCGCAGCTCGCCAAGGCGAACAATAAAAAGGGCTCCCGAGATGGGAGCCCTTTTTGGTTTTGGCCGGTTTAGCTGGCGCGCGCCACCTTGAGCGTGCGGCGGGAGAAAATCAGGGTATCCAGCAGCCAGATGGCGACCATGGAGGTGCCCACCAGCGGGAAGGCAATGCCCAGCAGGATCAGCAGGGCGATGGCACCTCGCATCGGCGGGAGTTTGGCAGGCAGCGGCGGCGCGGCGAGACGCCCTTGCGGGCGGCGGCACCACCAGATCCAGAGGCCGCTCACGGCGCTGGCCAGCACCATCAGGCAGATAAGCAGCATGGCGAGCTGATGGGGCCAGCCGTAGAGCTTGCCCATGTGCAGCATGACGCCGCTCTCCACCGTCTTGGCGACCAGGCCGTAATCCTGCCAGCGCACATCGGCCAGCACCTTGCCGCTGTATTGATCGATATGCAGGGTGGCATCGTTGCGCGGATCATCGGCAAAGATCGCGATGGTATAGACACCGGTGGCGCCGACCGGCGGGGTGATGCTGTAACCCGGTTGGACTCCCCGCTCATGGGCGATCTCGACCACCTGTTGCAGCGCAATGCGCTGGCTCGCCATCACCACTCCCTCGTGCTCGCCGTGGTTCATGGCACCGTGATCGTGCCCCTCATCAACAGGTTGCGAGCTGGGCATAGGGGTGTTCTCCACCGCCCAGGGAACCGTCTGCTCGTGGGCCTGATTCAGGGTGCGAGCCAGCGGTGCCGATTTGGGCACCTCGTTCCACATGGCGGCGGGGAAGCGGTTCCAGACCGCGGCAAACTGGTCACCCCAGAAGCCGGTCCAGGTCATGCCGCTCAGCAACAACAGCAGCAGGAAACCTGCGCCCCAGAAGCCGACCACGGCGTGCAGATCGCGCCACCAGAGACGGCCACGCTGGCTCACTCTGGGCCAGAGAATACCGCCCACGCCAGGCCCCTTGCGCGGCCACCAGAGATAGAGTACGCTCAGCAGCAACACTATCCCCCAGCCGGCAGCCAGCTCGATCAGCCTATCTCCGGTGGTACCGAGCAGTAGCTCGGCGTGCAGAGCGCGAGCGACTGCCTGCAGATTCCACTTGTTATCCATGGTGCCGAGCAGGGCGCCGCTGGCGGGATCCATAAACAGAGTCAGCTCCTGTTCACCCCGATTGACGATGAACTGAGCGCTCAGGTCGGGAGCTGCAGGCGGCAGGTATTTACGCAGGCTGGCATCGGGCATGGTCATCATCGCCTTGGCCAGTAGCTGGTCGGCACTCAGGGTCTGGCTGGCGGGGGTGACCTTCATCAGCTCGGGGTACATCAGGTTGTCGAGCTGGGGTTTGAACAGATAGACGATCCCGGTCAGTGACAGCAGGATCAGGAAAGGGGCGACAAAGAGACCGGCGTAGAAGTGCCAGCGCCAGATCCGTTGGTAATGACTCGAGTCCCTGTTTTTCATTGCACATCCTTGTTGGGGTGCCAAACCTTTCGGCTGGTGGAATGTTTGTGGCGGCGCGGATAATAGCAGTAACGTTTCGTTAACTGCAATCACACATCTTGAGACCGATTCAGTGCGGGGTGTCGGTAACATGAGGTGCCGACGGTTTGCTGGATAGGGTGATCCCGCTTTGGGGAATACCTGTTTGCTGCTGGACTTTTCCTTATAAATTATTACCTTGTGGTAACAATTTGCAGGCGATGGTGGTGGTAACGGAATGGGAGCAGTCATGCAGCCACATGGGCAATTCGACATGGAGCGCAGGGGCCAGATGCTGATCTGCCGCCCGAGTGGCCCCTTCAATCTGGCTGGTGCCATGGCCTATGAGGCGCGCTTTCGTCACGAACTGGCCGGTCTGATGGATGGCCCCTGGGGAATTGTCGAGGTCGCGACCGAGTTTGAAGCAGCCGGGCCCGAGGTGCTGGCACGTTTTCGTCGCCAGTTTGGCTGGTGTGCCGAGAGTGGCTGTCAGTTTCTGGCGGTGGTCTTCGTGGGGGGCTTCAAGCGCTATCTGGCGGATAACATCTTCAAGGGATTACCCTTTCGGGCGGTACGTTACTTCGAGCAGGAGGCAGCGGCCATCCAGTGGCTGGGGGAGCAGCTCAACACCGCTCCCTGTGAACCTGCGAGCGCTTGACCACCCGTATCCTGACTGGCCTTGGCTCAATCCAGCTTGATAAACCACTTGTCCCGCTCGTCAACGCAGTCGGGCTCACCCATTTCGAATTCGCGGCAGATCAGCGGTCGCACCTCGTAGATACGGCACATCATGGTGTTGCGGTCGAGGGCGGCGCACCAGCCATCGTCGAGCCGGCGCATGACCGGTATCTCGCCTTCCCGTTCCAGTACATAACGGTCCGGCACGCCGGTATCGGTAAAGAGCATCACTTCGAGGCGGCAGCAGCAGGCTTCGCAGTTCTGGCAGCTCACATCGGTTTGGATTGCTTGGGTCATGGTGCCTGTCTTGCCGCATGGCGGCATCGGAGATATGAAACAGGCGCCTGTCAGGCGCCTGTGGTCTGGCTAACGGCTTGCAAAGAACCTTAGCCCAGTTTGCGGGCGCGGTAGCTGCGACCCTTGATCTTGCCTTCCTGCAACCGCTTGAGGGCGGCGCTCGCCACGCTGCGCTTCACGGCGACGTAGGAGTACTGCTCGGAGATCTGGATCTTGCCGACATCGGCGCCGGCAATGCCGCCTTCACCGGTCAGGGCACCCAGAATGTCACCGGCCCGCACCTTGGTCTTGCGGCCTGCATCGATGGAGAGGGTCACCATCTGCGGGGCGATCGGCTTGATGTCGCGGCCGATGCTGTCGAGATCACCCAGCGGCATCGGAGCCTGCTGGTACTCTTCGATAAAGTTGACGCGCTGGGCCTCGTTCGGCTGATAGAGACTCAGAGCCAGACCCTGCTGGCCGGCACGACCGGTACGACCGATGCGGTGCACGTGCACTTCCGGATCATAGGTCAGCTCGTAGTTGATGACGGCGCCCAGCTCCTTGATATCGAGGCCACGGGCCGCCACGTCGGTGGCCACCAGAATGGTGGCGCTGCCGTTGGCAAAGCGCACCAGCACCTGATCCCGCTCGCGCTGTTCCAGATCGCCGTTCAGCGCCAGCGCCGAGAAGCCCTTGGCAGCCAGATGGTCGGCCACGTCGTTACAGGCGCGCTTGGTGTTGCAGAACACCACGCAGGAGCTTGGCTGGTAGTGGCTCAGCAACCAGGTGAGGGCGTCGAGGCGCTGGCCGGCAGGCACTTCGTAAAGCTTCTGTTCGATGGCGCTCCCCTCGTGCAGGGACTCCACGCTCACCTCGACCGGATTGCGCTGCACGCCGCGGCTCATCTGGGCGATCCCTTCCGGATAGGTCGCGGAGAAGAGCAGGGTCTGACGCTGCTGGGGGGCATAGCTGATGACCCGGTTGATATCTTCGCCAAAGCCCATGTCCAGCATGCGATCCGCTTCATCCAGCACCAGCGTCTTGAGGCCGGAGAGCTCCAGTGTGCCCTGCTCCAGATGCTTGAGAATACGACCCGGGGTGCCGACGGCGATGTGGGCACCAAAGCTCAGGGTGGCGGACTGCGGTGCGGTCGGGGTGCCGCCGCACAGGGTCACCAGCTTGACGTTGGGCAGGGCGCGCGCCAGACGACGGATCTCCTGAGCCACCTGGTCCGCCAGTTCGCGGGTCGGGCAGAGCACCAGCGCCTGCACTTCCAGGCGGTTGACGTTGAGCTTGGCCAGCAGGCCGAGGCCGAAGGCGGCGGTTTTGCCGCTGCCGGTTTTTGCCTTGGCGATCAGGTCTTTGCCATCGAGCACCAGGGGCAGGCTCTGGGCCTGGATCGGGGTCATCTGCAGGTAACCCAGGCTGGTAAGGTTCTCTTGCAGGGCGGGGGAGAGATTGAGGCTGCTAAATTCGCTGTTGTTCACAAAAGGACTCTATTTCGGAGAAAACGGGGATGCGCGAGCGCTAAGGCCGCGCATCATACCAGAATGTGGCACCGGATGTGGCGGATTTTTGAACGGCTTGTCACGAGGGGACATGAAAGGTTCATTTGTTGCCAAACCGATCGCGGGCGAGCACTGACAATGTAATAAGGACTATTTTTCAAACACACATCTAATTATTTATCGAGGATAAACGTTTTCTATTTTCGGTATTTTAATATAATGACTGGAAAATATTATGCGAGCAGTTACTGCGCTACAAGGAATGTTGCGAAAATGCTGATTAAATATTTTCAAAGAATATGAAAACGGCGCCACCACTACTCAACATTATGTTTTAAAAGGATTTATGTTATCTGTGTTGCACGATTAATATTAGTTCATTGCACAATTAATTTAAAAACGTTTGTATTATCCTGCCTCCATAATATTGCGCGGGATTGTGATGGCTATCTGATTTTTAAATGTGCAAATGTCTATGATGGCGCCGGTCAAAAATTACAATTTACTCAGGTGCTACAGGTATGGAATACGTTCACTTTGTGCTCGGACTGGTGATGGTCCTCGCTCTCTCTCTGCTGGCTAACCGCCACAACTGGAAACAGATCAAGCTGCGTTATATCGGCCAACTGCTGGTGGTCGAACTGGCGCTGGCCTGGTTCATGCTGAACTCGGAAGTGGGTCTGGCGGTGGTGGGGGGCTTTGCCGCCGGCTTCACCAAGTTGATGGAGTTTGCCAAACAGGGTACCGACTTCGTGTTCGGTGGTCTGGTCAACGAAGGGGCCTTCTCCTTCTTCCTGATGGTGCTGATGCCCATCGTCTTCATCTCCGTGCTGATCGGTATTCTGCAGTACATCCGCCTGCTGCCGCTGGTGATCCGCGGTATCGGTACCGTGCTGGCCAAGATCAACGGCATGGGCAAGCTGGAGTCTTTCAATGCCATCAGCTCGATGATCGTCGGCCAGTCCGAGAACTTCATCGCCCTCAAGAACATCCTGCCGCACCTGAACGAGAAGCAGATGTACACCCTGGCTGCGACGGCCATGTCTACCGTCTCCATGTCCATCGTCGGTGCCTACATGCAGCTGATCGAGCCGCGCTATGTGGTTGCCGCGCTGGTGCTCAACATGTTCAGTACCTTCGTGGTGCTGTCGCTGATCAACCCCTACGAGCCGGATAACTCCGTGACCGACATCAAGGCCATTGCCGAAGGTGACGAGCACCACACGCCGAAGAAAGAGAACTTCTTCGAGATGCTGGGCGAGTACATCATGGCCGGTTTCACCGTTGCCGTGATCGTGGGTGCCATGCTGGTGGGCTTCATCGCTCTGATCGCCCTCATCAACTACCTGTTCGAGATGGCATTTGGCGTGAACTTCCAGTTCGTCATGGGTTACCTCTTCTACCCGATCGCCTGGATCCTGGGTATCCCGAGTGGTGAAGCGCTGCAAGCGGGCTCCATCATGGCGACCAAGCTGGTGACCAACGAGTTCGTGGCGATGATGGATCTGGGCAAGGTGGCTGCCGAGCTCTCTCCGCGCACCGTCGGCATCCTCTCCATCTTCATGGTCTCTTTCGCCAACTTCAGCTCCATCGGCATCATCGCCGGTGCGGTAAAAGCGCTGAACGAAGAGAAGGGCAACATGGTTTCCCGCTTCGGTCTGAAGCTGGTCTACGGTTCTACCCTGGTCAGCCTGCTCTCTGCTGTTATCGCAGGCATCATGATCTGATCCTCTGGCGGCACCCGCCACGGTTTGAGCCCCTGACCTCGTCAGGGGCTTTTTTGTTTCTGGCCTACAGCCGCCAGCCGCACCACCAGCCGGCAACCAGCAGGGTGAGGGTGCAAAAGCCGGTTTCGATGGCGCCGCCGCTGCGCAGCGGCCAGCCCGGCAGGCGGTAACGGCGTTTGATGGGCCAGAAGAGCGGAATGCCCGCCGGGGTGAGCCAGTCCCCCAGCAGATGGCTGAGGTAGCCGACGATAAGCGCATCCTTGACCCCCATGGGCAGGGTGCCCGGCGGCAGGCTCTGGTTCAGCCCCCAGACAGCGGTGGCGACTGCCAGCAGACTGTGGGTGAAGCCGCGATGGCCGAACAGCCGCGACAGAGGTTTCGAGATCCACGGCAGGCGCTGCCCCAGCACCGATTTGGGGTGGTCGAGGTCGGGCAACAGGGCGCTGGCCAGCGCGGCAGGGATGGTCTGCCACAGACTGGCATCGGCCAGCGCCGGAGTGAGCTGCAGTTTATGGGCGATCAGGGTGCAGGTAACGGAGAAGAGCAGGTGCCCTTGGGCGGTCATGATGATTACGGCGTGGACAAGATGGCGGCGCATCTTACCAGTCTGACGTTTGTGGTCAGCTCTTATTTTAAAAATCAGGATGTTACGGCGAAAAAGCGCCCATGTTGGGCGCCTTTAGGGTCTCTTTACAGCTTGCCTTTGACCAGCCACTTGTCGAGGGCGTTGGCGAAGCGCTGCTTGTCGGCGGCATTGAAGGGGGCTGGGCCGCCGGTCTGCACGCCGGCCGAGCGCAGCTCTTCCATAAAGTTGCGCATGCCGAGGCGCGCCTTGATGGTCTCGCGGGTGTAGATCTCGCCGCGGGGATTGAGCGCCTCGCCA
This sequence comes from Aeromonas sp. ZOR0001, assembly GCF_000801015.1. Classification (NCBI taxonomy): domain Bacteria; kingdom Pseudomonadati; phylum Pseudomonadota; class Gammaproteobacteria; order Aeromonadales; family Aeromonadaceae; genus Aeromonas; species Aeromonas sp. ZOR0001. The sequence continues at coordinate 8,750 of NZ_JRJY01000060.1, forward strand.
CCGGCATCAATCACCCAGGAGGCGAGGGGGATATCGCCGGTGATCACCAGATCGCCGGGCTGAACCTGCTGGGCGATGACATGATCTGCCACATCGAATCCCTTCTCCACCTGTTGGGTTTTGATGAAGGGCGAGGGTGGCACCCGCAACCCCTGATTAGCCACCAGGGTGGTGACGACCTGGGCGCGGTGGGCGGCGCGGTAGAGGATCTCCTTGACCGGAATGGGGCAGGCATCGGCATCAACCCAGATGGGCATGGCATGGTTTCCTGTAGTGAAAGCGGATAGAAAACGAGAGCGGGCATGTTAACACAGGCCTCCCCTTCCCGGCGCGGGGCTGAGTCGGCCCCGCCTTTGGTGTAAGCTGGGGCCTGCACATGAAACGAGAAGGAGACGAGATGGATCGGGTGCCCGGTGAAGTGATTTATGCCCTGACTCTGGATGGCAAGGGTGGCATGGCGCCGCTGACGGCGGGAAGCGAAGTCCCGGCGGCGCATCCCGGCTGGCTGCATCTGGATTACGGCAATCCCGATTCGGCGCGCTGGCTGTTGCAGACCCCCTTGCTCAGCGAGGCGGCCAGGGAGTCGCTGCTCGGCCAGAGCAATCGTCCCAAGCTGGTGCGGATGGGGGAGACGGTGCTGCTGATCCTGCGCGGCATCAACCACAACAAGGATCACAGGCCCGAAGAGATGGTGGCGCTGCGCATCTTCATCACCCCGGATCTCATCATCAGCAGCCGTCGTCGTCCGCTGCTCTCCGAGCAGGATGTGTTCAACCAGCTCAAGCTGGGGGGCGGCGCCGATACCCCGGCCGACTGGCTGGTGGAGATCTGCGATGCCCTG
>NZ_JRJY01000101.1:0-712 GCF_000801015.1 Aeromonas sp. ZOR0001
CGTCATCTTCCTATTACCCAATCCAGCTTCCCCTGCTCAAATCCGGCAACGAACACAGTGATGATCAGCCCAATCCCAACCACAACTCGATCTGTACCCTCTCCCATTGGGAGAGGGCTAGGGTGAGGGGACGCAATACCCAACCGGTAAACAGATGGGAAGCTGGCTATATCTATAAGGCGATACAGAGTGGGAGCAATTAATGGAGAGCAACCGTGTTGCCAAGCGGCTGAGACGGGATGCCACGCAGGCAGAGCAGAAACTGTGGCAACAGCTGCGCAATCGCCGTCTGGCGGGGCTGAAATTTCGCCGCCAAATGCCCATCGGCCCCTATGTGGTGGATTTTATCTGCCTTGAACAGGGATTGGTCATCGAAGTGGATGGTTCGCAACATGGAACACAAACGAACCAGATGCATGATGAGGCTCGGACAGCCTATCTCAATCAGCAGGGATTTCGGGTGATCCGAGTGTGGAATAACGATGTACTGGGCAGGCTCAACTCCGTGCTGGATTTTATCCTGTTCTCATTACGTCAATCCGATTGACCCCTTCCCCTCAATTCAAAAAGCAAAAACGGAGAAGGGGACACCCTATCCACTGACTATTTTTAGGCTATGTCCCAATTACGTGTTGCATGGGGCGCCCCAGCGCCTCATGCAAACATGTTTTGATATTTACGCCTTTTCCGTAACGCTCCAGCATCCGGCGCC
>NZ_JRJY01000001.1:0-4523 GCF_000801015.1 Aeromonas sp. ZOR0001
GAATGGCCGAAAACAAGGAGGCCAAGATGGACTTGCGACTGAGACCTTACAAGGGAAAACGCCCGCGATTGGGCAAAGGAGTATATGTAGATCCCTGCGCGACACTGGTGGGCGATATCGAGCTGGCCGATGATGCCAGCATCTGGCCCATGGTGGCGGCACGGGGGGATGTGAACCATATCCGCATCGGCGCCCGCAGCAATATTCAGGATGGCACTGTGCTGCACCTGACTCGCAAGAGTGCTGGCAATCCTGACGGCTATCCGCTGCTGATCGGTAAAGATGTCACGGTCGGTCACAAGGCGATGCTGCACGGCTGCACCATCGGCAACCGGGTGCTGGTCGGCATGGGTGCCATTCTGCTTGATGGCGTCGTGGTTGAAGATGATGTGATGATCGGCGCAGGTTCGCTGGTGCCACCGGGCAAGCGACTCGAATCGGGCTTTCTATATATAGGTAATCCCGTCAAACAGGCTCGCCCGCTCAAGCCGGCCGAGGTCGCCTTCCTCAAAACCTCGGCCGACAATTATGTGCTGCTCAAGGATGAGTATCTGCAAGAGACCTGATAGGGCTGGCAGAAACAGGAAGCCCGGCATGATGCCGGGCTTCGCTTCTTATATAGCTATATAGCAGTGCAAAAACGGCTGACCGGAGATCAGTGGGCCTGATCCCAGTTGTCGCCGGTGCCCGCCTCCACAACCAGCGGCACATCCAGTGCGGCTGCGGCAGACATCTTCTCCTTGATGATGGCGATGTACTCCTCCAGCTTCTCTTCGCGGATCTCGAACACCAGTTCATCGTGTACCTGCATCAGCATGCGGATCGACTCATCTTCAATCTCTCGGATCCAGCCATCCACGTTGATCATGGCGCGCTTGATGATGTCGGCAGCCGTACCCTGCATCGGCGCGTTGATGGCGGCCCGTTCGGCTGCCTTGCGCAGACCGGCGTTGCGGGACTTGATATCCGGCAGATATAAACGACGGCCAAACAGGGTCTCGACATAACCCTGGGCTTCCGCCTGCTGGCGGGTACGCTCCATATACTCCAGCACGCCCGGGTAGCGTTCGAAGTAGAGATCCATGTACTTCTGCGCCTCGGCACGGCCGATACCCAACTGCTTGGCCAGACCAAAGGCACTCATGCCATAGATGAGGCCGAAGTTGATCGCCTTGGCACTGCGGCGCATATCGGTGGTGACCGCATCGAGCGCTACGCCGAACACCTCGGCGGCAGTCGCCTTGTGGATGTCCTTGCCCTCGGCAAAGGCGGTCAGCAGCCCCTTGTCACCGGAGAGGTGCGCCATGATGCGCAGCTCGATCTGGGAGTAGTCCGCCGCCACCAGCTTGTAACCGGCGCTCGGAATAAAGGCCTGACGGATCCGGCGCCCTTGCTCATTGCGCACCGGGATGTTCTGCAGGTTGGGATCAGATGATGACAAACGGCCCGTAGCCGCTACCGCCTGATGATAGGAGGTGTGTACCCGCCCGGTCCGGGGCTTGATCATCAGCGGCAACTTGTCGGTGTAGGTGGACTTGAGCTTGGCCAGCCCACGATGCTCCATCAGCAGTTGCGGCAGCTCGTAGGTCTCCGCCAACTCGGCCAACACCTCTTCTGCGGTGGACGGTGCCCCCTTCGGCGTCTTTTTGATGATCGGCAGGCCCAGCTTGGTGAAGAGGATCTCCCCCAACTGCTTGGGCGAGGAGAGGTTGAACTCCTGTCCAGCCAGCTCATGGGCCTGCTTCTCCAGCTCCGCCAAGCGCAGCTCGATCTCCTGACTCTGCTGGTGCAGCAGCTTGGGATCGATGGTAGTGCCGAGCAACTCCATCCGTGCCAATACCGGCAGCAGCGGCAGCTCGATCTCGCTGAATACCTTGGCGAGGCCAAGCACGGCCTCCAGTTGACCCCACAAGGTCTGGTGCAGACGCAGGGTGATATCGGCATCTTCCGCCGCATAGGGAGCGGCCTGCTCCAGCTCGATCTGGTTGAAGGTGAGCTGTTTCACCCCTTTGCCCGCGATATCTTCAAAGGAGGTGGTCTCGACTCCGAGATAACGCTTGGCCAGCGAATCCATATCGTGACGACTGGCGGTGGAGTTGAGCACATAAGATTCGAGCATGGTGTCGTAGGCGATACCTTGCAGGTCGATGTCGTGGTTGAGCAGCACGTTGCGATCGTATTTGAGATTCTGCCCCACCTTGAGACGGGTCGGATCTTCCAGCAGCGGTTTGAGCTTGCCCAACACCACGGCCTCGCTCAGCTGTACCGGCGCCCCCAGATAGTCATGGCCAAACGGCACATAAGCAGCCTTGCCCGGCTCAACCGCGAAGGAGACGCCGACGATCCGCGCCTCCATATAGTCGAGACTGGTGGTTTCGGTATCGAAGGCAAACAGCGGTGCCGCTTTCAACTGTTCCAGCCAGCCGTCAAACTCGGCTTCGTCCAGAATGCAGCGGTAGTCGGTTTCGATGGCGGCAACCGGAGCGGCGCTCTCATCGCCAGCCTCGTCTTGTCCGGCAATCTCGCTCCCCTCTTCACCACCGGATTCCAGCTCCTTGATCAGGTTGCGCAGCTCGTATTCGCGATAGACCGCCAGCAGGGACTCCTTGTCGACCGGCTTGAGCAACAGCTCTTCCAGACTCTGTTCCAGCTCGACATCGGTCTTGATGGTCGCCAGTCGATAGGAGAGACGAACCTGCTCCTCCTGCTCGCGGAACTTGTCGGCGAACGCCTTGGAGCCACGGAAGCCGAGGGCGGCGACCTTGTCGAGGTTGGCGGCAATCTCGTCGATGCTGCCAATCCCCTGCAGCAGGGCCAGCGCGGTCTTCTCGCCGACACCGGTCATGCCGGGAATGTTGTCGACCTTGTCACCCATCAGGGCCAGATAGTCGATGATGAGCTCGGGCGGTACGCCAAACTTCTCGATCACCCCTTCCCGATCGGTCTTCACATCTTTCATGGTGTCGATCAGGGTGACATGGTCGGAGACCAGCTGTGCCATATCCTTGTCACCGGTGCTGATCAGCACCGGCAGCTGCTTCTCGGTCGCCTGGCGGGCCAGGGTGCCGATCACGTCGTCGGCCTCCACCCCTTCCACCATCAGGAAGGGGAAGCCCATCGCCTTGATCATCTGGTGGATCGGGGCGACCTGGCTGCGCAGATCGTCCGGCATGCTGGCGCGGGTCGCCTTGTACTCGGGATAGATGTCGTCGCGGAAGGTCTTGCCCTTGGCATCAAACACCACGGCCACATGACAGTCAGGATATTGCTTGCGCAGGCTGCGCATCATGTTGGCCATGACACGGACGGCGCCGCTCGGCAAACCGGTCGATGTGCGCAGATCGGCCTGCTGGGAGGCGAAGAAGGCGCGGTAAAGATAAGAGGAGCCGTCGACCAGAATAAGGGGGTTGCTAGGGGCCATGAAATCGTCCTGCCAGAGATAAACAGCCGCTAGGATGCCACAGGGCCCCCCTCACACCAAGGGGCGCAGCAACAGCACACAGCGCCTGATAAAGGGTCTCAATCTGTGGATAACTCTGTGTTCAAAAATGGGGCGCATCAGAGCACACAGTGATAAAACTGTGCATAAGAATATAAAAACCCATTAAAAACAATTAATTGAGATCGTAAAAACCGATCGCAAGACAGTTAGAATGATCTCGATCAATGTGGAAAAAGATTTAAGGGAGTAGGTACGGCAGGATCCAAAACGAAACAATCCTAGCACAGCAAGATGACTTGACCAGCGGAGGGCGAGCGATAACCATACAAAAGTACAACAATCCATCCTGGCTCACATTTTCAACAACGAGGAGTTTGCCATGAAAAAAGTGGCCGTGATTTTGAGTGGCTGCGGTGTCTTTGACGGGGCCGAAATCCACGAGGCCGTCATCAGCCTGCTGGCGTTGGCCCGTCAGGGAGCCGCCGTCCAGTGCTTCGCCCCGAACGTGGCGCAGCTCCATGTCATCAACCACCTGACCGGTGAAGTGAGCGAGGGAGAGAGCCGCAATGTGCTGGTCGAAGCGGCCCGCATCTGTCGTGGCCAGATAAAGGATGTGGCCGAGCTGGATGCGGCCGATTACGACGCGCTGCTGGTGCCCGGCGGCTTTGGCGCGGCCAAAAACCTGTGTGACTTCGCTATCAAAGGAGCCGAGTGCCAGATCCAGCCCGATGTGCTGAAAGCGTGCCAGAGCTTTGCCAAAGCCAACAAACCGGCCGCCTATATCTGCATCGCACCCGCCATGATCCCGCTGATCTATGGTGCCGGGACGCTGGCGACCATCGGCCATGACGAGGGTACCGCCAACGCCATCGAGGCGATGGGTGGCAGCCATCTCAACTGCCCGGTCAACGAATTCGTGGTGGATCAGGAGCGCAAGGTGATCTCCACCCCCGCCTACATGCTGGCCAACAACATAGTCGAAGCGGCGGACGGCATCGAGAAGACGGTCAAGCAACTGCTGGCGCTGTAATTCCCATCCCGCCAAAAACAGACGGGCCGCTCATGGAGCGGCCCGTTTTCA
>NZ_JRJY01000001.1:4600-45677 GCF_000801015.1 Aeromonas sp. ZOR0001
ATTCTGCCTGAAGGCGATGAATTAGATGGTTTCGCCCATCTGATCCATTTTGCCCAGCAGGGCACGCAGACGCTCCTGCCATGCAGTGTGCTCGTTGCGCAGCTGATGGTTCTCGTCTTGCAGCTTGCTGTTCTGCTCTTTCAGCTCGTCCAGCTCCATCTTCAGCAGGGAGATGTTGTCGACGGCGGATTGTACTTTGGATTCGAGTTGCTCAAGGACTTCTAGTGACATATGCATACCTGTTTGTTCAATTGCGATGCCCCACAGAGGGCGATTCAAGCGCGTGAAGCCAGCATACCCCGAGCGCATCGGCACAAACAAGCCAGTGCGCTGTAAAATGCGCCTTCCATAGATGTATTGTCTAAATATGCGTCTATTTTTCTCGCATCCTGCGCCCGAGCCGCGACAACACACTGAACCGTGCGTAAAAGACCCCGCCGCCCGCGCATCATTTGCCCCCTCCTGACGGCGCCGCCGTTATCCATTCAAGGCGATATAAGCCCCCAGCAACAGACAGGCGACCACATACATCAACAGGCCGTAGAGCAGGTTCCAGCGCAGGATCAGCCCGGCACTGAGGTTGTAGCGGGAGGCCAGCGCCAGATTGGATCCGGAGAGCGGACTGGTGCCGGTGGCAAGCCCCCATCCCAGCAGGAAACACATGCCGAGCAGGCTGGGATCCGGCGCCAGCGGCCAGAGTAGCGGCGCCAGCCCGGAGATACTGATGAGCGGATGCACCCCGACGATGGCCACCAGCAGGATCAGCAGCAGAGTGAGGGATGCTTCGAGCCAGCCAAAGTGATTGAACAGCGGCAGGCCGTGACCGGAGCCGAAATCGATGACCGACAACGCACTGTTGATGCCTGCCGCCAGCAAACCGGCCCCCAGAAACAGCACCAGCTGACCGCCGATGGCGGGAAAGCGCTCCACCACCTGCCGCTTGAGGGCCGCCTTGCGCCCGACCCTCGGCATAAAGAGCAGCGCCAGCAGCGGGGCCACCAGCGCGATCACCGCCAGAATGCCGAGCTGGGGCCAGATCTGCTTGATGAGCAGTACCAGCAGCGCCAGCGTGACCGGCAACCCCAGGGTCTGCAGCCGCAGCGGATAACCGGCAAAGTCGGCTACCCCGATCCGCTCCACCTGCCAGGCAGTGAGGCCCATCGCCAGCAAGGCGGCGAGGATCCCGAACGGCAGAATATGGGAGAGCTGCAAGCCCGGCGCATAGGTGAGCGCCACCGCCATGGCGACAAAGAAGGGTGACCAGAAGGCGGCAGCACAGAAGACCCGGCTCAGCACCATCACCTGACGCCGCTCCAGGGTGCCATTGCGCTCCAGCCGATCGCCGATGATAAAGAGCACCGAGAGGTTGATGACCGCCCCCAGCAGATTGAGGCTGGCCATGGTGCTCCACAACCCTTTGCGCCCGGTCCAGGAGGTGGTGCCGGTCAGCAAGCCGGAAGTGGCGAGGTTGAGAGTGCTCACCGCGGCAAACATGGTGAGCATATTGATGTTGGGCAGCAGCCAGTCACCGGCGGTGAGGGTCGCGCCCTGCCACCAGGAGAAGAAGAGCAGCAACAGCGCCGCGCCATACAGGGCCAGCGCCTGCCGCTTGGCGGCCCCCACCAGCCAGGGCCAGGTGAGCAGTGATGCCCCCCAGGCCGCAATGGCCGCTGGCCAGGGGGAGAGCCCCAGATAGAGATGCAGCAGGTTGAGCAGCCACATCCCCAAAATCAGATAACCCGACCAGCGTTTGGCCATCGACTACTCCGGCCGGGAGATCAGAGACACTGATCCATATCCAGTGAAGGCTTGTCGCACTCCGGACGGCCGACGATCTTGGCGGGTACGCCAGCGACCGTGGTATGAGGCGGCACCGGGTTGATCACCACGCTGCCCGCACCAATTTTGGCGCCCACGCCCACTTCGATATTGCCGAGCACCTTGGCGCCCGCTCCTATCATCACCCCTTCGCGGATCTTGGGATGGCGATCGCCGCTCTCCTTGCCGGTACCACCGAGGGTCACGCTCTGCAGGATGGAGACATCATCTTCAATCACCGCCGTCTCGCCCACCACTATGCCGGTGGCATGGTCGAACATGATCCCCTTGCCGATACGGGCGGCCGGGTGCACATCCACCCCGAACACCACCGAGATCTGGTTTTGCAGATAAAGGGCCAGCGAGCGGCGCCCCTGCCGCCACAGCCAGTTGGCGACCCGATAGCCCTGCAGGGCATGGAACCCCTTGAGATAAAGCAGCGGGGTGGAGAAGAGATCGACCGCAGGATCCCGCTCCTGCACAGCGCAGATGTCAGCCGCCACTACCGTCAGCAGCTCGGGCTCGCTGCGCAGGGCCAGCTCGATCACCTCGCGCAGGGCGATGGCGGGCATGGTGGCGCTGTCGAGTTTGTTGGCCAGCTGGAAGCTGAGGGCCGAACGCAGATTCTTGTGATTTAGAATGGTGGAGTGGAAGAAGCTGGCCAGCATCGGCTCCTGGGCCGCCATGCACTCCGCTTCTTGCTGAATTTTGTGCCAGGTTTTGGCAACCAGTTCATCCATGTTGCAGCCTACTGTTGTTCTGGGTGAGGGCTCTGTTGTTCTTTTGTCAGCACCGAGATGGGGTCCATGTGGATGATGACATCCATCCGCTCGAATGCCTGGCGTACCGCCAGTTCGGCTTCATCGGCGATCTGATGGGCCTTGACCAGGGGGATCTGATCATCCAGTTCCAGATGCAACTGTACGAATCGGGTCGGCCCGGATTGACGGGTGCGCAGGTCATGTACGCCGTGTACACCTTCTACGGCACAGCAGAGCGCCATTATTCTCGCTTGTTCTTCCGCTGGCAACTGACGATCGAGCAGGGCCTGCACCGACTCGTAGCCGATGTGTCCCGCCCCCCACAACAGGAACAGCCCGATCAGGATGGCAAACAGGCCATCGGCCCAGTACCACCCCTGCCCCGCCAGCACCAGAGCCAGCAAGACACCGGCATTGAGCAGCAGATCGGAACGGTAGTGCAGCATATCGGCCTTGATGGCCACACTGTTGGTCTTGCGAATGACAACGCTCTGGAAGCTGACCAGCAGCAGGGTCAGCACGATGGAGCCACCGCTGACCCAGAGACCCGCCTCCAGCCGCAGAATAGGCGCCTGATTGAGCAGGGATGAAATTCCGTGCATCACCAGCAGCAGGGCAGAGCCGGAGATAAAGGCCGACTGGATGAGGCCCGCCAGCGACTCCGCCTTGCCGTGACCGAAACGGTGTTCGTCATCGGCGGGGGCCAGCGCATAGCGAATGGCCAGCAGGTTGATGATGGAAGCACTCACATCCATGAAGGAGTCGGTGAGCGACGCCAGCAGGGTCGACGAGTCGGTCATCAGCCAGGCGATCAGTTTGCCGATGATCAGCAAGGTAGCGGTGGTGACCGCCGCTATGCTGGCAAAGGTCACCCAACGGGAATATTGTTGATGGCTCAAAACCGGCTTTCCTCTGGCGATGAAAAACTTATTATACCCTGACCCCAGCGTCAGTTTGGCGCGAAAATCTGCGGAATAACACCAGATGAACAGAATACTCCTGGTCGACGACGATCTTGAATTGACCCAACTGCTCACCGAAATTCTGACCCTGGAGGGATTTCAGGTCACGGTCGCCGAGGATGGTGAAGAGGGGCTGCAACGGCTGGCGGAGCAAAGCTTCGATCTGGTGCTGCTGGACGTGATGATGCCCAAGCTCAACGGCTTTGCCATGCTGACCAAGCTGCGCAAGACCCACGATACCCCGGTGCTGATGCTGACCGCCCGCGGTGACAGCCAGGACCGGGTTAACGGTCTGGAAGCGGGTGCCGACGACTATCTGGCCAAGCCATTCGATGACAGGGAGCTGCTGGCCCGGGTACGTGCCATCCTGCGCCGTACCCAGAGCGCCCCGCCCCAGCGCGGCAACTCCTCCGACGAAGTGCACTTCATGGATATCGTGCTGCAACCCGGCCTGCAGCAGGCCCGCTGCGGCGAACAGCTGCTGGAGCTGACCGCCACCGAATTCGGGCTGCTGGAGTGCCTGCTGCGCAATCCCGGCCAGATCGTCAGCAAGAGCCACCTCTCCGAGCAGGTGCTGGGCAAGAAGCTGGAACCCTTCGATCGGGCCATCGACATGCACCTGAGCAACCTGCGCAAGAAGCTGCCGGACCGCACCGATGGCCAGCCCCGCTTCAAAACCGTACGGGGGCGCGGGTACCTGTGGCTAGAGCAAGAATAGAGCGCATCAACTCCCTCAACGGGATCTCGACCCACATCTTCCTCTGGTTCTGGTTCATGCTGCTGGTGATGCTGGCCGCCGTGATCAGCCTGCCGACCCTGGATCCCCGCAACCAGATCCCGCTGCCGACCCATGAAGTGGCGCGGATGCAGAACAACGTGCAGGCCCTGCTCAACGCCGCCGAGCCGGATCAGGATTTCGATCTGGCCAAGGCGATGGACAAGATCGCCATGCTGCCGGTGGACAACGTCTACCTGCGCGACGAGAAGGGGCAGATCCAGTCCACCACCCATCCGCGCAAGTTCGTGGTGCGCTTTATGGTGGATGCCGATGACCCGGCCAATCCCATGCTGGGCAACGAGGATCGCAAGGCGATCGCCGGCCCCTTCCTGATGGAGCACCACGGCCATCGCTATCACGTCTATTTCGGCCTCAATGCCGAGAACCCCTACCTGTTCCTGTTCATACAGGTGCTGGATCACCCGATCCGCATTCTGGGCATCTCGATGCTGGTCAGCACCCCGCTCTGCCTGCTGCTCGCCTGGCGGCTGACCCGCCCCATCCTGCAGTTGCAGAAATCGGTCTCCCAACTGGCGGCCGGCAATCTGGAGGTACAGATCCCCAACCTGGGACGGGGCGACGAGATCGGCCAGCTGGCGGATAACGTCAGCCGCATGGTGGAGACACTCAAGAGCATGATCCAGAAGCAGAAACAGCTGCTTTCCGATATCTCCCACGAGCTGCGCAGCCCCCTCACCCGGATGCAACTGGCGCAGGCACTGATCCGCCGCAAGCAGGGTGACAGCGCCGAGCTGGCGCGGATCGAATCGGAGATCGGGCGGCTGGACAAGCTGATCGGCGATCTGCTGGATCTGTCGCGAGTGCAGCAGCATGTGGAGGCACCGGTGGTGCACCCGCTGGCCGACCTGCTGGAGCCCATCCTCGAAGATGCCATGTTCGAAGCAAACCAGAGCGGCAAACAGCTCAGACTGCCGCCGCTGCCCGCAGAGTCGATCCAGATGTGGCCCGAGCTGCTGGCCCGGGCGGTGGAGAACCCCCTGCGCAATGCCCTCAAATATGCCCGCGAGTTCATCAAGGTGGACTGGTATCGGGAGGGACTGGAGTGGGTGATGACCATTCGAGATGATGGCCCCGGGGTGCCTGACGAGCAACAGGCGCTGCTGTTCCAGCCCTTCTTCCGGGTGGATGATGCCCGCAACGCCAAAACTGGCGGCACCGGGCTGGGGCTGGCCATCGCCTCGGAGGCGATCCAGCGCCACGGCGGCACCATTGCGGCCAGCAACAATCACCCGACCGGGCTGACCATCACCATCCGCTTGCCCATCGCCTGATCCTTTTCATCCGGACGGGCGCTGGGTATGCTGGCGCCCCTTCTTGGCTTTACATCTCTTTGCAGGAGCTCGTCATGCTCGATATCGTCCTCTACCAGCCGGAAATTCCGCCCAACACCGGCAATATCATCCGGCTCTGCGCCAATACCGGTTACCGGCTCCATCTGATCGAGCCGCTGGGGTTTGAGTGGGATGACAAGCGGGTAAAGCGGGCGGGACTCGACTATCACGAATTTGCCGAGGTGAAGCGCTGGCCGAGCTATGAGGCTTTTCTGGCTGCCGTGGCACCCAAGCGGGTGTTTGCCTGCACCACCAAGGGGCGCACCGCGCACTCGGCAGCACAATATGCCCTTGGCGACGCCCTGCTGTTTGGCCCGGAGAGTCGCGGCCTGCCCATCGAGATCATCGAGAGTCTGCCATTCGAGCAGCGGCTGCGCATCCCTATGGTGCCCCAGAGCCGCAGCATGAACCTCTCCAACGCGGTATCTGTCTTTGTCTACGAGAGCTGGCGCCAGCTCAGCTACGACGGTGCCATGTAAGCGCCACCGATGATCAGTGGCGGGCGTCGAGCAGATGCCCGCTGCGCTCCAGCCGCCAGCAAGTGATCCCCAGCGACAGACCGCGCCCCACCATCAGCGCCGCCATCGCCGCCCATAACGCGGCCACGCCCCACGACTGACAGAGCCACCAGATCGGGAAGAAGCCGCCAAACGCGGCCAGCAACATGCTGTTGCGCATCTCCCGCGCCCGGGTCGCTCCGATGAACACGCCATCCAGCAGGAAGCACCAGACCGCCAGCAAGGGCATGGCGATCAGCCAGGGAAGCTGACGATGTGCCTCCGCCACCACGGCCGGAATGTCGGTGATATAGCCGATAAGGTGGGCACCGAAGAGGGCAAACACCAGGGTAAAACCAGTGGCAATGAGGGCGGCCCAGCCCAGATTGAGCACGATGGCCTCCCGCAGTTTCTGCCGATCCTGCTGACCGATGGCTCGTCCTACCATGGCCTCCACCGCATAGGCAAAACCATCGAGCCCGTAGGAGATGAGCATCAGGAAGTTGAGCAGCACCGCATTGGCGGCCACCGCGACATCCCCCAGCCGCGCCCCTTGCAGAGTCATGAAGGCGAAGCAGAGCTGCAAACAGAGGGAGCGCAGGAAGATATCGCGGTTGAGACCGAGCAGCCGCACCATGGGCGCGAACTGCCGCCAGCGCTGCCAGCCATCTTGCCACACCGTCGGCGCCAGTTGCCGCAGCTGACGGCGTACCAGCCAGATACCGACTGCCAGCGCGCAGTAGTCCGCCATGACCGAGGCTGCCGCCACACCCCGCACCTGCCAGCCGAGCCCCAGCACAAACAGGGCATCGAGCGCCATATTGACCAGATTGGTGAGGATCAGCATCACCATGGGGCTGCGGGCATCCTGCATCCCCAACAGCCAGCCCATGATCACCAGATTGCAGAGCGCCGCCGGGGCGCTCCAGATCCGCACCGCCACATATTGGCCCGCATAAAGCTGCACCTCGGGCGAGCCGCCACTCAGGGCGATCAGCCGTGGCAACAGGGGGAAGAGCAACAGAAGCAGCATCAACCCCAAGGCGATAGCCAGCCCCAGTGCCCGCAGCAGGGTATCGAGCTGGGCACGACCGTCGGCGGCGCCGTGCGCCTGCGCCGTCAGCCCGGTGGTCGACATCCGCAAAAAACCGAGCAGCCAGAAGATGAGGTTGATCAGGGTCGCGCCGACCGAAACGCCTCCCAGAAACCAGGCCTGACCGAGATGACCGATCACCCAGGTGTCCACCAGCCCCAGCAAGGGGGTGGTGATATTGGAGAAAACCATGGGCAGGGCGAGCGCAAACACAGCGCGGTGGCGAGAGGGATCTCGCCACCAGGGGGCAACAGCTGGGGTCACGCTCAGTTGCCTGTCAGCTTCAGGATACGGGAGAAGTCAGAGAGCATGGTGGCCATCTGCACCCGTGGCACCTGACCCGGCGCCACCTGCGGGCGGAACACCGCCTGCAGCTTGCCATTGGGATTGATGAGCACGATGGAGGCGGAGTGATCGATCAGGTAATCCTTCTCCCCCTGATTGGCGATGGAGTAGATGAGCCCCAAATTGCGCACGAATGGGAACAGCTTGTCGTGGGGGGCAGTGGCCGCCTTGAACTCGGGATTGAAGAAGGCGGTATAGGTCTTGAGGCGTGGAATATCGTCACGCTGGGGATCCGCCGAGATAAACACCACCTGGCTGTCGGGCGCCATCTTCTTCAGCTGGTCATAGACGGAGCGCATATCTGCCAGGGTGGTGGGGCAGATATCGGGGCAGAAGGTGTAGCCGACGAACAGGAAGGTCCAGTGCCCCTTCAGGTTGGCAGGGGTGAACGGCTGGTTGTCCGCATCGGTAAAGGCGAAATCATTGATGTCCCGCCCCGCCGGATAATAATCGGCCTGTTCCGGCTGCTCTGGCTGCGTGGCGTAGAACACCAGGATCAGGCAGGCTGTCAGCAGCAGAAAGAGCAAGGGATAGCGGAGCTTCATCATAACAAGAGACCCTTTCAGTTCGAGGCAGATGGCCAGCAGTGACCGGACAAGAGGGGGCATTGTACCCCAGCGAGCCGCCAAGGTGGTTCAACCTTGTGCAACACCCTGTCAGGAGTCGACCATTTGGCATAATTAATCGCCAGTTGCGGCCATAAAAAAACCGGCCCCCTTGGGTGCCGGTTATGGATGGATTTGTTTGTCTCTTCTGCTCAGGGGCGAGCGTTACGCCCCTGCTGCAACATCTTGCCGATGGCCCGCACGCCGATGGGAATCACGGGGGCCAGCCAGCCCTCTTCCCCCCGGCGATCGCCATGACCACGTTTGAACAGCAGCACCAGACGCACCACCTTCTCTTTCGGACATCCCAGCCAGAGCGTCCAGTGCGAACCACGATGGTGCAGCCAGAGACCGTAAAACCAGGTCATCCGGCTACCTTTGACAAAACGGGTGATTGACGATTCCGCTGGCGCAGCCCCAGCCTCTGAATCCCATGGCGATCTTGATGCCATACCAGTCCTCCTTGACCGACAGGTCATGTTGCTTCGTCGGCCTGAACTGGGAACAGGCCCGTCACGACTATCTGCAACCATCACGAGTGGTCCCCTTTGCCTAACAAGGCTCGGGATCTCCCCACTCCCCCTTCATATCCCGTGAAGGTGTACTGCCCGATTCTCGTTGTTACCGGCCCTCCCGTCCTGCGCATTGCGATGGTCAGAGGGAGGCGCCAAGCCCTGTCTCGGCGACAGGGCACTGATCTGAGCATATATCTGAAATGGATGATTGGTAGCCGGTCGCGCAGGACAAAAATGCTGCCGCAGATGATCTGTTTGATATGACAGGGAAAGTGCGCCAGAAACAGCACGACCTCCCGAAGGAGGCCGTGTGGCAAACGCAGTTGGCGGGGATGATTACATCCAGTCGGCGTTGCGGATCACCCCGACCGCCAGTCCTTCGATGGTGAGCTGCTGGCAGGAGAGATCCACCTCGATGGGGGAGAGCTCTTCATTCTCCGGCAGCAGCCATACCTGACTGCCCTTGCGCTGGAAGCGCTTGACGGTGACATCCTCATCGAGACGGGCAACCACCACCTGACCGTTGCGCACCTCCTGGGTCTTGTGCACCGCCAGCAGATCGCCATCCAGAATGCCGATGTTCTTCATGCTCATCCCCTGCACCCGCAGCAGAAAATCTGCGCGCGGGTGGAACAGGGCGGGATCCACCTGATAGTGGCTCTCGATATGCTCCTGAGCCAGGATAGGTTCACCGGCAGCCACCTTGCCGATGAGCGGCAGGCCGCTCTCTTCCAGCACCTCTTCCTCTTCGAGCAACAGGCGAATGCCGCGGGACGTGCCCGGCATGATCTCGATGACCCCTTTTTTGGCCAGGGCCTTCAGATGTTCTTCGGCCGCATTGGCCGACTTGAAACCAAGCTTCTGGGCAATCTCGGCACGAGTCGGCGGCATGCCGGTCTCGCTCATGTTCACCTTGATCAGCTCCAGCACTTCGGCCTGGCGGGGGGTAAGGGGTTTCATAGAATTGGCACCTGTCTTTTTATACAGCACACTGGCAGTATATACAGTGCAGTGGCCAAGGCAAGGCGCAGCTGACATTTGTCGCGACCAACCCCTCATTTACTACTGTTTTGATCCTGCGCAGCCGACTCATCGTACCTCTCGGCGACAAGGGGCTGTCGATTTGCTATGCTCACGCCGCATTTTTTTGGAGAGCAGACGCACATGTCCCTAGGACAGAAGATTTCCAGAGCCATCTTGCAATGGCCGGTCAGCGGCTTGGTCAATCACAAGAGCCTGCCGGAAAATCCCATCACAGAACTCAATCTGGATCCGGCCAGACCCATCGTCTATGCCCTGAAAACCAGTTCGATCACCGACCTGATGACCCTGCAGCAGTGCTGCGAGGATCTCGGTCTGCCCGGCCCCTTCACGCCGCTGGAACTGAACGGCCAGCTGCTGCCGCGCTATGTCTGTCTGGACCGTCCACCTCCCCTGTTTGGCAAACGCAGCAAACCGCTCCCCTTCCTGCAGGAGTTCCACCAGCTGCTGGATCTGCACAAGCAGGATCCCGAGCTGGATATCCAGGTGGTGCCCGTCACCCTGTTCTGGGGCCGCGCTCCGGGTCGGGAAGGGGAAGAAGCCTCCGGCCTCAACATCATCAGCAGCTTGGCGCCGAACCGGCTGAAGAAGGCGCTTATCGTGATCCTCAAGGGTCGCGAGAATCTGGTGCGCTTCTCGCCGCCCCTCTCCCTGCGCTACATGGCCGACAAACACGGCACCGACGAGGCCATCGCCCACAAGCTGGCACGAGTGGCCCGTACCCACTTCAGCCGTCAGCAGCTGGCTGCCACCGGCCCGAAACTGCCGAACCGCAACCTGCTGTTCAAGCAGCTGCTCGACTCCGCGGTGATCCAGCAGGCGATTGAAGAGGAGGCCCAGCGCGAGGGGATCAGCCTCGAGAAGGCGCAAAAGCGTGCCCATGGCTACATGGACGAGATCGCCTCCAACTTCTCCTACCGGCTGATCCGCCTGGGCGAGAGCTTCCTCGGCTGGCTGTGGAACAAGCTCTACCGCGGTTTGTCGGTCAATGGCGCCGAGAAGGTACGCCAGTTGGCGCAGGAAGGGCACGAGATCGTCTACGTTCCCTGCCACCGCAGCCACATGGACTACCTGCTGCTCTCCTACGTCATCTACCACCAGGGGATGGTGCCGCCTCATATCGCGGCAGGCATCAACCTCAACTTCTGGCCGGCGGGCCCGATTTTCCGCCACGGCGGCGCCTTCTTCATTCGCCGCACCTTCAAGGGCAACCCGCTCTACAGCACGGTATTCCGGGAATACCTCAACCTGCTGTTTGCCAAGGGTTACTCGGTAGAGTTCTTCACCGAAGGTGGTCGCTCCCGTACCGGCCGTCTGCTGCCGCCCAAGACCGGCATGCTGGCGATGACCCTGCAGGCGATGATGCGCGGGCTGGACAGGCCGGTCACTCTGGTGCCGGTCTATCTGGGTTACGAGCACGTGATGGAGGTGAACACCTACCACAACGAGCTCAAGGGCAGTCGCAAGGAGAAAGAGAGCTTCCTGCAGGTGCTCGGCATCCTGCGCAAGCTGCGCAACTACGGCCGTGGCTTCGTCAACTTCGGCGAACCGCTGACCCTCAACAGCTACCTGAGCGAACACATCCCCGACTGGAAAAAGCACATCGGGGAAGAGGAGCGTCCGGAGTGGATGGCGGGCACCGTCAACAATCTGGCCGAACTGCTGATGACCCGCATCAACGGTGCGGCCGCGGTCAACGGCCTGACCCTGAGCGCGCTGGCGCTGCTGGCCGCCGAGCGCCACGCCCTGACCCGCGACGAATTGCAGGCCCAGCTCAACACCTATCTGGATCTGCTCAAGGCGGTGCCCTACAGCCCGCAGAGCACCATTCCGGATGAGGATGCCAAGACCCTGTTGGACCAGGCGATGGAGCTCAACAAGTTCGAGGTGAGCGAGGACAAGCTGGGGCAGATCATCAGTCTCGACCGCTATCAGGCGATCCTGCTGACCTACTACCGCAACAACATCCTCCACCTGTTCGCCATGCCCTCTCTGGTGGCGGCATTGATCGAACGGTGCGAAGGGATCTCCCGCAGCGAGATCATGGCCCGTTGCATCGACATCTATCCGCTGCTCAAGACCGAGCTGTTCCTGCGTTATGAAGAGGAGGAGCTGCCGGCGCTGGTCGACAGCCTGCTCGACGCGCTGCAAACCCAGCAACTGATCGAGACCCGCGATGACGGCTACTGGGTCAATCCGGCCAACCAGATGCGCCTGCTACTGCTGGCGGAGAGCATTCAGGAGACCCTGCAACGATACGCCATCGTGCTGACCCGGGTGCTGGCCCAGCCTCATATCGAGGCGGAGCAGCTGGAGGCGGACGGCCTGATGATGGCAGAGCGCCTCGGCACCCTGCACGGCATCAACGCCCCCGAGTTCTTCGACCAGAAGCTGTTCAGCACCCTGATCCACACCTTGCGCAAAGAGGGCTACCTCTCTCCCGAGTGCAAGCCGGATCTTGGCCGCTTCCAGGCGCTGGCCGACAACATAGTGCCGCTGCTGAGCAACAAGATCCGCCGCACCATTCAGGCAGGCAATCAGCTCTAATCTGCAACGCAAACAAAGAAGGCCGCATCATGCGGCCTTCTTTTTTATCGGAGTCTGCGCGGGAACATGTCACGCCAGCAGGTAATCGAGCACCAGACCGGCAAACACCAGCGCCCCCACATAGTTGTTGTTGAGAAACGCCTGGAAGCAGGCTTCCCGCTGCCGCTCGCGAATAAGCCGCTGCTGATAGACAAACAGCACCGCCGCCCCCAGCAATCCCCAGTAATACCAGCCCCCCAGCGTCATCAGTTGCCCGACCGCCAGCAACAGCAGCAGCGTCGAGAGTTGCAATGCGCCGATGATCCGTTTGTCGTAACGACCAAACAGGATGGCGCTGGATTTGAGGCCGATCTTGAGGTCGTCATCCCGATCCACCATGGCGTACTGGGTGTCGTAAGCCACCGTCCAGAGCAGATTGGCAAAGAAGAGCAACCAGGCCACCAGCGGCAGGGCATCCGCCTGCGCCGCATAGGCCATCGGGATCGACCAGGAGAAGGCCATCCCGAGCACCAGCTGGGGATTGGAGATAAAGCGCTTCATGAAGGGGTAACTCACCGCCAGCAGCAGGGCGACAAACGACAGGCCGATGGTGAGCGGATTCATGGTCAGCACCAGACCAAACGAAATGAGCGCCAGCACGAAGAAGAGCGCCAACACCTCCCACGGTTTGACTCTGCCCGTGGGCAAGGGGCGACCGGCGGTGCGTTTGACGTGGCCATCGAAGTTGCGATCCGCATAATCGTTGATCACGCACCCTGCCGAGCGCATCAGAAAGACGCCGACCACAAACACGGTCAGCACCCAGAGATTGGGTAGGCCACCAGCGGCCAGCCAGAGCGCCCACAGGGTTGGCCACAGCAGCAACAGAGTACCTATGGGCTTGTCGACGCGGGCCAACTGCATGTAGGCAAGTCCCCGCTCCTTGGTTAACAGATTCACTCCAGCTCCTTGTCACAGACGAGAGAGGGCAGAAACAGCTCGTGCACCAGCAGTGGCCACTGCCCCAGAAACAGACGGGAACGACGCCCCCAGACAGTGGCGGCCGGGCAACGGGGATTGGCGGCAATATCGAAACGGGCCAGCTGCAGATGATCGCGGCGGACAGGCTCATGGCCAAATACCCGCTCACCCAGCGGCTGCTCGCCAAGCTCGGCAATGCCGCTCCCTTGCAATGCGTCATCGGCAAACAAGGTCCAGCCCAGCACGGCGGGCCCACGATCCCCATGCAGGATCACCTCGCGGCAGGTACCGGCCGGCGAGGCCGAATCCACCAGCCACTGCTCATCGGCAGTAAGGGCGACCGGGTGATTGCCCAGCCACTCCACCGAAAAGTGGCGATTGTGCTGACGCAGCCGCCGGGTCATGGAACCTGGCTCCAGCAGCCAGGGGCGCAAGCTGGCGGGCAATTCGCAACATTCGGGGGCCAGCCACCCGCTTAACGGCGTGAGGGGAACAGTCAACTCGGACTTCACAGCTTCACCATCCAGAGATTTCCGTGTTCAGGTTAAAATCCGGTTTATTATCCGTAAATCAATAGCGAAATGTAAGAACATCCGTGCTTGACGGCCCCGATGGCAACATCAAAAATGGGTTATCTCTTGCTGATGAGCCATCTATATGAAGATCTTCAAAATTCTGCTGGTGTTGTTACTGAGCTGTGGCGCCCTGCAGCAGCAAGCTCTGGCTGAAGATGAGCCGCCCGCCGAGGGCGCAGAGGGGGCTGCCAAGCCCGGTTTCTCCTACCACGCGCTCGATCCCGACATCATCACCAACTACCTGAGTGATAGCAAAACCCTCGGTTATATCCGGGTCACGGTAGAGCTGATGGCGGAAAACGAAGCCGACCTCAAACTGCTGGAGCAGCATGACCCGCTGATCCGCGATGCCATCATCCGCCTGATTGGCAGCAAAAATGCCGATCAAGTGAAGTCCCTGACCAACCGAGAAGAGCTGCGCAAGGAGTGCGAGACAACCGTCAACGAACTGCTGGTGAAAGAGACCGGCAAGAAAGCGGTGCGCGAGCTTATCTTCACCAAGTTCCTCTACCAGTAATCCCTCCCGAAACAATCGCTTATTGGCATATCGGCCAATAAGCGAGCTTTGCCGGTTTATTCGAAATGAAAATCGATTACAATACGGGCCGTCAAGTCGTAGAGGTAGTCGTCATGGGCAGCAAAACCCTGTGTGAATGGCGCCGCCACGAGATCCCCACCGATCTCAAGGCGTTGCGCAAGATAGTCCGCAAACCCAAGTTTGTCTGCAGCAAGTGCGCCCGCAGTGCCAATGACAAGGGTTACCTCTGCCAGCCGCTGCGTTTGAAAGAGGAGTAACGCCCCTCCCTGTCAGGGCGTTATTGATCGGTCCACCCCTGACGTCCCTGTTCGAACAATCTGCGCGCCTGGGTATCATTCGGGCAAACGCCGCGATACTCCTCGCCTGAGCGGCCAGCCAGATAGAGGTGCTCGGGGCGGCAATACCATGCCAATCCCTTCTGATGTCCCTGCTTCCACAGTTCGGCATCCACCTTCTTGCCACACTGGCCCTGATGGAACTCGATCCGCTCGGTGGTGAAGCCCAGCTTGCCATCCGCCTCCCCCACCTCACTCCACACCTTCTCGCAGGGATCATCGTTGGAGACACAGCCACCCAGCAGGGCAGCCAACAATATGATGGAGAGTCGCATAGTCATCCTTGAGCGTCATTTGGGCAGTTCATTCTACCCAGCGCCCCGCCCCTGACCAAGGACGAACGCTCAGCCATGTGAGCGCGGCAAAAAAATCAGGCGGGCCCAAAGCCCGCCTGTTCGTTCAATGCCGTGGTTCACTGGTCATCGAAAGTGTCATCATCCTGCCAGCTTTCATCTTCCCACTGATCCAGCTCTTCTTCCCAGGAATCCGGCTCCCAATCATCATCAGAGGAGTCGTAATCCGGCTTGTGTCCACCCATCTTCACTCTCCTTGGATAGTTCACCCGCACTCCAATTTTATCCGGAATTGTCGGGCTCGCCAGTCAGAGAGAGTTCAAAGTTTGACCAGGGTGCGACCGGCGATCTGGCCTTGCGTGATGGCCTCGGCGGCCTCCACTACCTGCTCCAGCCCAATCTCGGTGACCGCCTGAGCGAAGAAGCAGGCAGGAAGATCTCGTGCCAGTCGCTGCCACGCCAGTTGACGACGTTCAAACGGGCACATCACCGAATCGACCCCCTGCAACCGCACGTTGCGCAGGATGAAGGGCATCACACTGGTAGGCAGATCAAAGCCACCCGCCAGCCCGCAGGCCGCCACGGCGCCGCCATAGTTCATCTGAGCCAGCAGCTTGGCCAGCACCTGACTGCCGACGGTATCGATGGCACCGGCCCACAGCTGCTTCTCCAGCGGTTTGGCAGGCACCAGCAGTTCGCTGCGCGGCACGATGCGGCTGGCACCCAACGCAGTGAGCATGGCGCCCTGCTCTTCGGGACGACCGGTCAGCGCCGCCACCTGATAGCCCAGGGCCGCCAGCAGGGCGACCGAGGTGGCCCCCACACCGCCTGCCGCACCGGTGACCAGCACCTCGCCGCTATCTGGAGTAATGCCCGCCTCTTCCAGCGCCAGCACGCAGAGCATGGCGGTGAGACCGGCGGTACCGATGCACATGGCCTGGCGCTCATCCAGCCCGGCGGGCAACGGCACCAGCCAGTCCCCCTTGACCCGCGCCTGTTCGGCCATGCCGCCCCAGTGCCCTTCGCCCACGCCCCAACCGGTCAGCACCACCTTGTCGCCGGGCTGATAGCGGCTGTCGGCAGATTCGAGCACGGTACCGGCGAAGTCGATGCCGGGCACCAGCGGCCACTGGCGCACGATCTTGCCTTTGCCGGTGATGGCCAGCCCGTCCTTGTAGTTGATGGAGCTGTAAGCGACCGCTACCCGCACTTCACCTTCCGGCAACTGGCTCTCGGCCAGCCGGGTCAGAGTCGGTACAGTCTTGCCGTCTTGGTTTTCCAGTAACAGAGCCTTGAACATGGTTGCCTCTTTGATGACGAGTGAAACGGGGATCAGCTGCTTTGGCGCTTTTGCAGTTGAAAATCGAGAGCCAGAGCAGTGCCCATCACGGGCTCCCCGGCCAGTTGGCGCAGGATCAGCTCGGCAGCCTCCTGCCCCATTTTGCGATAGGGGATCCTGACCGAAGTAAGGGTCGGATAACAGGCGCGCGCCACATCCAGATCGTCAAATCCGGCGATGGCGAGTTTGCCCGGCACATTCAAATGGCGACGCTGGCACTCGAACAGCACGCCAGCCGCCAGTTCGTCGTTGACGCAGATCAGCGCGTCCAGCTCGGGCCAGCGCAGCAGAAATTCACCCAGCATGGTGGCGCCGGTGCTGAAACTGGGCCGCTCAGAGGTGTTGATGATGGCATCGGGGGAGAGGTAGTTGTCGAGCAACGCCTTCTGCCAGCCCTGCATCCGCTGTTGCAGCATCCACTGCTCCTGACGGGCACAGAGAAAACCGATATTGCGGTAGCCCCGCTCGATAAGGTGGCGGGTGAGCTGATAACCGGCATCGAAGTTGGAGACCCCCACATTCATGTCGATGGGACTGCGCGCCATGGCACCCACTTCCACCACCGGCAGGCGGGAGGCTTTCAGGCGAGTACGGATCGTCTCGCCGGGATCGCCACCAAACAGTACCACCGCCGCCGGATTGTGCTGCAAAAAGCTGGTCAGCAGGCTCTCTTCCTGCTGTTTCAGATGCTGGGCATCCCCCAGCATGATCTGGTAACCCTCCTCGAGCAGGGTCTGTTGCAGGCCAGCGATCATCTCGCCACAGCCCGCTTCCGCCAGACTCGGGACAATCACTACGATGGTCTGAGAAGTCGCTGAGGCCAACGCCCCGGCGGCCCGATTGGGGATATAGCCGAGCTCTTCCACCGCTGCTTCGATGCGCTCGCGCATCCTGTCGGAGACCATCTCCGGCGTGCGCAGGGCACGGGAAACCGTCATAGCCCCCACACCAGCCAGCTGGGCCACATCGTTGAGGGTCACCCGACCCGTGCTACGGCGCTTCTTTGCTTCTGACATCCATCCCATCCTCGACTTGCGGCTGCTCACTTTAAGGCAAAAGAGCGCCACTGACCATTTGCTCAGGGCCGATTCTACCCTCTTTCCCGGATCACGGGGGCAGGATGACTCCCGTTAATGGGTGAAGTGATAGCGCTATCACAGTTTAATGTTAGCGCTATCTGATAGCGCTAACTTTCGCGATCATCTTCACAGTTTCACCACCGCAAGATCGATAGATTGGCGCCATCTTAACTAGCCGGATCACCACCATGCTGACTCAACTGCTGACCGAGGATGTCATCCGCATCGAACCCGCCGCCCGCGACTGGCGCCACGCCATCGAGCTGGCCACGGCGCCCCTGCTGGCCAATGGCACCATCGAGCCTTCCTACGTGGCGGCGCTGTTTCGCTCCCACGAGGAGCTCGGCCCCTACTACGTGCTGGGCCCCGGTCTGGCGATGCCCCACGCTCGCCCCGAGGACGGTGTCAACCGACTGGGTCTGGGGCTGACCGTCATCAAGCAGGGAGTCAATTTCGACTCCGAGGGCAACGACCCGATCCGGCTGCTGATCACCCTGGCGGCCAGCGACAGCAACTCCCACGTGGAGACCATCGCTCAGCTGGCCGAGCTGTTTATGAATGAAGAGGACGTGGCGGCCATCATTGCGGCCGACACCAAAGACGACATCCTGCGCATTCTGGCGCGCTACTGATCTGCGCCACGGCGCACCTGACAGAGGAAGAGACAATGAAAATTCTGGTTGTATGCGGTCACGGTCTGGGCACCAGCCTGATGATGGAGATGAGCATCAAGAGCATCCTGAAAGAGCTGGCAGTCATCGCCGAGGTGGATCACCGCGATCTGGCCTCCGCCGGCAGTGAAAGCGCCGAGATCTTTGTCGCCACCCGCGACATCGCCGAGCAGTTACAGAGCATGGGCGTCAACGGCCGTCTGGTGGCCCTCGACAACATGGTCGACAAGGCCGCGATGAAAGAGAAGCTCGCCACCGCCCTGCGCGAACTGGGCGCCCTCTAAGGATCCTCCATGCGGCCTGCGGGCCGCATCTTCCGTTGCCAGGAGCTGACCATGGAATTTTTCAACTTTCTGATGTTTGACGTGCTGTCCGAGCCCGCCGTGCTGGTCGGCCTGATCGCACTTATCGGCCTGATTGCCCAGAAGAAACCAGTGACCGAGTGCATCAAGGGCACGGTCAAGACCATCATGGGTTTCGTCATTCTGGGGGCCGGTGCCACTCTGGTGATCAACTCGCTGGGTGACTTTGCCGTCATCTTCCAGCACGCCTTCGGCATCAAGGGGGTCGTCCCCAACAACGAAGCCATCGTCTCCATCGCCCAGACCTCGTTTGGCAAGGAGATGGCGATGATCATGTTCTTCGCCATGCTGGTGAACATCCTGATCGCCCGTCTGACCCCGTGGAAATTCATCTTCCTGACCGGTCACCACACCCTGTTCATGTCGATGATGGTAGCCGTAATCCTCTCCGCCGGTGGCATGAGCGGCGTGCCGCTGATCGCGGTGGGCAGTCTGGTAGTTGGCGTCGCCATGGTCTTCTTCCCGGCCATCGCCCACCCCTTCATGAAGCAGATCACCGGCTCCGATGACGTGGCGCTGGGCCACTTCTCCACCTGCTCCTACGTGCTCTCCGCCCTGATCGGCGCCAAGTTCGGCAACAAGGCCCACAGCT
This sequence comes from Aeromonas sp. ZOR0001, assembly GCF_000801015.1. Lineage (NCBI taxonomy): Bacteria > Pseudomonadati > Pseudomonadota > Gammaproteobacteria > Aeromonadales > Aeromonadaceae > Aeromonas > Aeromonas sp. ZOR0001. The sequence goes on from NZ_JRJY01000001.1 coordinate 23,659, forward strand.
GCGAAGATGTGCAGGTACCGAAGAGCTTGCTGTTCCTGCGCGATACCCCGGTGGCCATCTCCTTCACCATGGGCATCATCTTCCTGGTGACCTCCGCCTTCGCCGGCCCCGAGTTTGTCTCCAGCGTCGCCAAGGGCAAGCACTGGTTCATGTTCTCCCTGATGCAGTCCATCACCTTCGCCGCCGGTGTCTACGTCATCCTGCAGGGTGTGCGGATGGTCATCGCCGAGATCGTTCCGGCCTTCAAGGGGATCTCCGACAAGCTGGTGCCGAACGCCAAGCCGGCACTCGACTGCCCAATCGTCTTCCCCTATGCCCCCAACGCCGTGCTGATCGGCTTCCTGTCGAGCTTTGCCGCCGGTCTGGTGGGGATGGCGCTGCTCTACGCCATGGGACTGACCGTCATCATCCCGGGCGTGGTACCGCACTTCTTCGTCGGCGCCGCTGCCGGGGTCTTCGGCAACGCCACCGGTGGTCGTCGCGGCGCGATTTTGGGCTCCTTCGCCAACGGCCTGCTGCTGCTCACCATTCTGCCGGTGTTCCTGCTGCCGGTGTTGGGCGACCTCGGCTTCGCCAACACCACCTTCAGCGACTCCGACTTCGGTGTGGTCGGCATCCTGCTGGGGCTGATCGTTCGCTAATCCCAGCCACCGCCAAAAACAAAACGGAGCGCATCGCGCTCCGTTTTTTTATGGCCGGGCTGTATGAAAGGCTGATACTCAGTCGTTCTCCAGCACAGTGAGGCAGTGCGAGAGAGTACGCGCCAGGGCTCCCTGATTGCGCAGCACCACGGCGCGGGCCTGCTCGCCCATCTCGCGGCGGGCGCTCTCGTCGGCAAACAGCTGGCTCACCTGCTCGCCCAGCTCGGCGGCATCGGCCACGATGGCGGCGCCCCCCTGAGCCACCAGCTGACGAGTGATATCGCTGAAGTTGAAGTAGGCGGGCCCCGTCAGGCAGGGCTTGCCGAGGGCTGCCGGCTCCAGCAGGTTGTGACCGCCAATCTTCACCAGACTGCCACCGACGAAGGCCACATCGGCCGCCGCCAGCATCAGCGGCAGCTCGCCCATGGTATCGCCGAGGTAGACCTTATCCTCCGCACTCACCGCAGCACCATCAGTGCGCCGCACGCAGCCGTAAGGGGCACACTGCTCGGCCACTCGGTCGAACCGCTCGGGGTGGCGCGGCACCAGAATGAGCAGCGCATCGGGATGGCGTTTGAGCAGCAGGTCGAAAGCGGCCAGCACCTGCTCATCCTCACCCTGATGGGTGCTGGCGGCGATCCAGACCGGCCGATCCGCCCCCAGTTGCTGGCGCAGGGCACGCCCTTTTGCCTGCACCTCGGCACCAAACTGGATATCGAACTTGATGGAGCCGGTCACCGCCAGCCGCGAACGCTCGATACCGAGGCGGGCGAAGCGGTCGGCGTCATCCTGATGCTGGCAGAGCAGATGGGTCAGTGGCCGGCTCAGGGCATCGAAGGCGCCGTGGAAGCGGGCATAACGCTGGCAGGATCGCTCGGAAAGACGGGCGTTGATGATGGTCACCGGCAGGTGTCGCGCCTCGCAGGCGGCCAGCCAGTTCGGCCATAACTCGGTCTCCATCACCCAGAGCGCGCGCGGCTTGAAGGTGTCGAGAAAGGCGGCAATGGCCCAGGGGTAGTCGAGCGGTGCATAGCGATGGATCACCAGATCCCCCAGCTTGGCAGCCTGATCGGCGCCGGTGCGGGTGGTGGTGGTGAGCAGGATCGGCAGATCGGGCCGCTCCGCCTTGAGGGCGCGAATGAGCGGCGTGATGGCCAGCGTCTCCCCCACGCTCACCGCATGGATCCAGAGCGGTGCATCCTGTCCGGTGGCAGGCAACCGCCCGAGATGCTCGGCCCAGCGCTTGCCAAAGCCGGGCTTGCCTTTCTTCGGCTTGTAGAGGGCCAGCAGCGCCAGCGGCAATCCCAGATGGATCAGCAGGTTGTAGAGCAGACGGTAGGGCATCTTACTGACTCTGCTCCAGCTTCTTGCAGGCATCGACCACCTGCTCCGGCGCCAAGTCGATCAGGCACTTGAGATGGCCGAACTTGCAGGTGCGCTTGAAGCAGGGGCGACACTCGATGTCGGTGTGAACGATCTCGACCCGATCCGCCAGCGGCGGGGTGTAGAGCGGCGAAGTGGAGCCATAAACACCCACCAGCGGCCGGTTGAGGGCGGCGGCGATGTGCATCAGGCCGGAGTCGTTGGAGATGACCCGGCTGGCCAGCGCCATCAGATCGATCGCCTCGTGCAAGCTGGTCTTGCCCGCCAGCACATGGCAGTTGGGGCGAGTCAGCAGGTTGACCCGATCCCGGATGGTATTGGCCACCGGCACATCCTTGTTGGAGCCGAAGATCCACACCTGCCACCCCTCGTCCAGATGCTGCTGGGCCACTACGGCGTAGTGCCCCTCCGGCCAGCGCTTGGCCGGGCCAAACTCGGCACCGGGGCAGAGCACCAGCACCGGGCGGGCGCGATCCAGCCCCAGTCGCTCCAGCGCCTTGCTCTGGTTGACCAGATCGACGTGCAGAGAGGGGTGGGGAATGGTCGGAATATCGGCCCGGCTCTTCATCTGCTCCTTGGGATAAGCGAGCGCCAGATAGCCCTCCACCATCAGCGGGAAGGCGGACTTGTTGCTGCGCAGGTCGTTGAGCAGGCCATAGCGGCTCTCACCCTTCCAGCCGGTACGCACCGGAATGCGAGCAAACCAGGGGATCAGCGCCGACTTCATGGAGTTGGGCTGGACGATGGCCTGATCGTACTTCTCGGCTGCCAGCTGCTTGCCGAGGCGGCGGCGCGCCACCAGTTTGAAGTCACCGTGGCCAAGGGGCATGGTGATCGCCTTGTCCACCTCCGGCATCCGCTCCAGCAGGGCACAGCACCAGGCGGGGGCCATCACGTGCAGTTCGCACTCCGGATGGTTGGCCTTGATCGCCTTGTAGAGGCTCTGGGACATCACCATATCGCCGACCCAGGAGGGGCCGATCACCAATATTTTCATCACGCGTCTTCTCTCGGGACTGGCCCGGCAGTTAATCATCACTGGGCGAGATTATGCCCCAAGAATGACTGGATAAATAACAGAAGATCCTTGGCAGACGCTGCCGTCACCCCATTTTTCCAGCGGTGCCCCTCTTCCAACCGGACGAGACGAGACAGGCAAACAGCTGATAGAAACGGGCAATGGCGGCTCTCTCTTTAGCCCGTTTTTCCGTTAGAATGGCCCATCAATACGCATTCGACCCGCCAGCCGGGCAATAACCGTGAGCCCCATTTCGTGAAAAAACCGACTCTGGCTGCCGTTCTGATCGTCAAGAATGAAGCCGACAACCTGCGCAAGTGCCTCGCCTCCCTCGACGGTCTGGTGGACGAGATCGTCATTCTGGACTCCGGCAGTCAGGACGAGACCCCGGCCATTGCCGCCGAATTTGGTGCCCGCTTCTTCGTCAACGCCAAGTGGCCCGGCTTTGGCAAACAGCGCCGGCTGGCCCAGTCCCACGTGCAATCCGACTGGGTACTATGGCTGGATGCCGACGAGCGGCTCACCCCCGAGCTGAAAACCGCCATCGCCAATGTGATGGCCAATCCGGCCAGCGATACCATCTACTCGATCCCGCGCCTCTCCTGGGTCTTTGGCCGCTTTATCCGCCACAGTGGCTGGTATCCGGATCGGGTGCTGCGCCTCTACCCCAAGGCGCTCACCAGCTACAACGAGGCGCTGGTGCACGAGAAGGTGGAGGTGCGCGCCAACATGAAGATCGTCAACCTCTACGGCGACCTGCTCCACTTCACCTATCGGGATCTGGAGCACTATCTGGTCAAATCCGCCGGTTATGCCCGCGCCTGGGCCGATCAGCGCACCGCTCGCGGCAAGAAGGGCTCCCTCAGTCAGGGGCTGATCCACGCGGTCGGCTGCTTCCTCAAGATGTACCTGCTCAAAGCGGGCTTCCTCGATGGCAAGCAGGGGTTGCTGCTGGCGATCCTCTCCGCCCACTCCACCTTCGTCAAATACGCCGACCTCTGGGTGCGCCAGCAACCGCAGCAGCCGGAATAACCGTCATACGAAACAGGGCCCCGCGGGGCCCTGTTTGCATTGCTGCATACGTTATTTGCGCCAGAAAGGCGCCGCCCAGCGGGCCATCACCGGCACCATGGTCTTGGGATCGAGTTGACTCATATCCTCAGGATGGTCGCTATCCTCCGGCGGGCTGAAGGCGAGGTGACGCCCTTCGCTGTTGAGGGGCTTCCAGCGCAGCGGAGTAGCGGAGCGGCGCATCGGGAAGAAACCGATGGTCGGCACATCGAGCGCGCCAGCGATATGGAGCGGGCCAGTACTGCCTGCAATGAACAGGGCGGCGTTAGCCAGCACCTGACAGAACATCGGCAGACCATCGCTGGAGCGGTAGATCCAGCCGTTGCCGCCGTGGGCCAGCAGCTCGGCCGCCAGCTGTTCGGCCATCTTCTCCTCGCCCGGGCCTGCGGTCAGCACGCACTGCAGCTCGGGGCAGGCCTGATTGAGCTTGATGATGATGCGGGCATACTGCTCGATGGAGAGGTTGTTGGCCGAGCCACCGCTGCCGGCGTGAACCATCAGCCAGGGGCGGCTGGCATCGAGCTTGAGCTTGAGTGCCAGCTGCTCGCGCACCTGCTGCAGGCTCGCCTCATCGAACTGCAGGAAGGGGGTCTTGGGCTCCACCACGGCCACCTGCTGATCGGCCAGGAAGCGGCGGATCAGCTCCAGGTTGTACTCGGACTCCGGCTTCTGGGAGCGGGAACGGCGCTGCACCAGTCGCTGGTTGTAGAGCACCTGCGCCAGCTTGGTCGCCGGGGCCAGCCGGTAAGGGATATGCGCCTTCCACACCAGCATGGCGTTGCGGGAGTTGGAGAAGAGGCAGATGGACGCGTCGAACGCCGCCGCCTTGATCCGCGCCAGCAGCGCTCGCTGTTGCTCCTTGTCGGCCCGCACGCCCGGATCGATGATCACCTCGTCAATCCAGGGGCAGAGCCGGGCCAGCGGCGCCGTGTAGGCCGGAACCAGGGCAGTCACATGACACTCCATGGAGCCTTTGAGCATGGCGAAGCTAGGCCACGCCAGCATGAAGTCACCAATCTTGTCATTGCGAACGACCAGAATACGTTTCATAAAAAATCCCTTTGCTCCCTGTCACCAATGCAAGGAGGCTTGATGCGCGATGGCGTATTCTTGCCTGATGCACTGCTATTCTCAAGCGACGACCTTATAATGCGACCAAATTTCCAGGTTGCAGGACCGCAAAGATGACTACCAGGGTAATTTATCCCGGGACTTTTGATCCCGTTACCAATGGCCACGCCGATCTCATCGGCCGCGCCGCCAAGCTGTTTGACGAGGTGGTGGTCGGTGTTGCCAACAGCCCGAGCAAGCGCCCGCTGTTCGATCTGGCAGAACGTGTCCAGCTTGTCCAGCAAGTGACCAGCACGCTTCCCAACGTCAAGGTGGTGGGCTTCTCCGGCCTGCTGGTCGATTTCGCCAAAGAGCATCAGGCCAACGTGCTTATCCGCGGCCTGCGCGCCGTCTCCGACTTCGAGTACGAGTTCCAGCTGGCCAATATGAACCGCCGCCTGATGCCCACGCTTGAGAGCGTCTTCCTCACCCCGGCGGAGGAGAACTCCTTTATCTCCTCCACTCTGGTGAAAGAGGTGGCGCTGCACGGTGGCGACATTCGTCAGTTTGTCGACCCGGTAGTGGCCCAAGCCATCGCCGCCAAACAGAAAGGGTGATCCCCTTCTACACTCGCCATTCCCGACGGCAACAACGAACAAGGGCTACCCACGACGGGTAGCCCTTGTTGTATCTCTCTCGCATGGAAAGGTCAGCCTGCTTGCCGGTTACTGACGGGCAAACCGCTCATTCATCTCCTGCACCAGCAGATCGAGCCACTCGTAGCGGCGCCGATACATAGCCCGCTTCTTGGAGGCGATCTCCTCCAGCGGCTTGCGCGGCTGGGCTTGCAGGGCGACGAAGTTGGCATCCACATCCCGGGCGTCGAACTCCTGCCACAGCTCGTCATAATCGGCCTGCAAATTGGCTTTCTGCTTGCTGCTGTAACGCTTGGCCTGAAACACGTGAGCCCGTTTGCGCACTGCCAGCACCTCCGCCGCCCCCATGCTCTGCGCCAGTTGCAGCACCAGCTGCACCAGCAGGGATTTGGGCCGCAGGCCGTGTCCCTCTTTGGTCAGCTCGCGCACTCGATCCTGGGCATTGTCGACCGCAGGCTCCGGCCCCTGCATGGAGCCGATCATCAGAATCAAACGATCCACGCTGCCCGCCAGCGAAAAAGCGCAGCTGTAGAGGCGCTGTCCCTCGCCGTTGACGATGGAGAGCGCCAGCTCGGCCTCGCGGCGGAAGGTGCCATCGTGACGCAACAGAATGCGGCAGCCGCTCTGGGGATAGTGCCCAAGTTCGATCCCCTCGCCCAGATAGAGGGGGTCGATCAGCCGCGGGTAGCACTCCAGCAGCAAACGGTAGTGATTTTCCAGCATCTCGGCCCGCTCACGGGCGCTGGCACAGGCGAAGCGATAGGGTCGCATCGGCTTGTCGAGCAGCTCGGGATAGACCGCCGGTAGCGCCTTGAGCGAGTCGCACTGAAACAGACTGAAGACCCGACTCAGCGACTTGCGATAGAGCAGGCTGCGCAGCACAAACTTGCCGCGATTGAAGGTTTTTCGGTCACATCCCTCGGGGTAGAGGAAGCGGGCCATGGATTTTGCGCAATAGCGCTCCTGCCGGGATAAATATTCCCAGTCTATTGATTTAACTGTCATTTTTATATTCTCAAACCGCCTGAACGGTCGGGATACTAGTGACAGCTGTGCAAATCTTCAACAGAGTGGAAATACGCTGTTACAACTTCCCCCGGATCGGGGCAAAAAGTGCGCTCAGCGCTGGCAATGACTGCAAAAAACCGTGGTGCGCTGGCCCATTCTTGTCTCGGTCAGCAGGGTGTGGCAGTGGAAACAGGGCTGACCGCCACGGCCGTAGACCTGCAACTGCTGCACGAAATAGCCCGGCTTACCATCGGCACTGGTGAAATCCTTGAGGGTAGTGCCGCCCTGGCGAATCGCCTCGGCCAACACGCGCTTGATCTCGGCCACCAGGGTTCCCAGCCGCTCGGCACTGATATTGCCCACCGCCCGTTTGGGGTGAATGCCGGCAGCATAGAGCGCCTCGTTGGCGTAGATGTTGCCCACCCCGACCACCACCTGATTGTCCATCAGGAACTGTTTGATGGCGGTGCTACGCCCCTTGGCGCGCCCCTGCAGGTAATCAGCACTGAAGGCATCGGTGAGCGGCTCTGGCCCCAGCTTGGCGAGCAGCGCGTGGGCTTCGGCCGGTTCCCGGGTCCACAACAGGGCGCCGAAGCGGCGCGGATCGTTGAGCCGCAGCAGCTTGCCATTCTCCAGCTCGATATCCACGTGGTCGTGCTTCTCGGCCGGGGTGCCGATATCCAGTACACGCAGGCTGCCGGACATCCCCAGATGAAGGATGGCGGTGCCGAAATCGGTCTCCAGCAACAGGTATTTGGCACGGCGACGCACCCGATGGATGGTGAGATCCACCAGCTCCTGAATTTCACCGGGGATCGGCCAGCGCAGGCGGCCATCCCGCACCACCACGCGCGTCACCTTGATACCGGTAAGCCAGGGGGAGATCCCCTGACGGCTGACTTCAACTTCTGGCAATTCAGGCATGGGCACCTCGCAAGGAAAAGGGAATCAGGGGGCAGGGCGCAGCAGATCGCGATACTGTTCGGCAGTGAGGGCGAGCCAGAGACCGGAGGGCAGCTGAGCGCCATATTGGCCGCTGTTCTGATAGAGGCCGATCTCGACCGGATCGCTCTGGCCGGCAATCCACACCTTGATGGCCACCGGGGTGCCGCGCACCACCTCGCCGGGGGGCAGCAACCAGCTCTGCCAGCGCGCCAGACGGGCATCCAGCTGAGCCGTGTCGAGCCCCAGATCCGGCGCGCTGCGCCAGCCCTGACCAATCCGCTCAATCTGCCAGCTCGGCCCCTGCCAGGTGAGCACCACGGCCGCATCCGGCAACAAGGGGCGAGCCCGCTTGACGCTGTTCTCCTGCTGGGCAGTCTCCATACGATGCAACAGGGTGATCACGATCAGCACCACCACAATGATCACGTTATTCCAGCCTTTGCGGCTCAATTTGAACATGGCAAGCCTCCCTTTGAACCGGCAGTGTACTGAATTCGGCGCATAAAAAAACCCGGCACGAAGCCGGGTTTTTGGGAATGCAGCATCAAGTAATTACTTGATTTTGCCTTCCTTGTAGATCACATGCTGACGAACAACGGGATCAAACTTTTTGATCTCCATTTTTTCGGGCATGGTGCGCTTGTTTTTGGTAGTGGTATAGAAGTGACCAGTACCGGCGCTGGAGTTCAGGCGAATTTTCTCGCGAATACCTTTAGCCATGATCTAATTCCTTATACCTTAACACCGCTGGCGCGCAGTTCAGCCAGAACCACTTCAACGCCACGCTTGTCGATGATACGCATGCCTTTTGCGGATACGCGCAGGCTTACGAAGCGTTTTTCACTCTCAACCCAGAAACGGTGAGTGTGCAGGTTCGGCAGGAAACGACGCTTGGTGGCGTTGTTAGCGTGCGAACGGTTGTTACCAACTGCCGGGCGCTTGCCGGTTACTTGGCATACTCTAGACATGTCAGTCTCTCCAAATCTTACTTCATTGCTCGAGCAAATATCTGCCCCGCTGGCCTTCGATTGCGGGGCAAACAGAAGGCGGCATTTTATACAGCATCCGTGATCAAAGATCAACTAATACGGTGCCAGAGCACAGTTATAGCCAACCGCGCTCGGCAAAAGAAACCGTGATGCCATCACCGATCACCAAGTGATCCAGCACTCTGATATCGATCAGGGCCAAAGCGGCCGTGATCCGATCCGTGATCTGGCGGTCGGCCCTGCTGGGCTCGGCGACGCCGGACGGGTGATTATGCGCCAGAATCACCGCGGCTGCATTATGTTTGAGCGCGATCTGCACGATTTCTCTTGGCCAGACGCTCGCCGAATCGATTGTGCCGAAAAAAAGCTCAACAAATTGAATGACTCTGTGCTGATTGTCGAGCAGCAGCAGGGCAAACACCTCGCGCGGCCGATCCCGCAGCTGGGCCTGCAGATAGTCGCGGGTCAGCTGGGGCGAGGTGAGGGCATCGCCCCGTTGCAGCTGCTCGGCCAGATGGCGTCTGGCCATCTCCAGCACCGCCTGCAACTGGGCATATTTGGCCGGGCCAAGGCCGTGCGCCTCGCAGAATGCCCGCTGATCCGCGCCCAGCAAGCTGCGCAAAGAGCCGAATTGATTCAATAGATTACGTGAAAGATCCACTGCACTCAGGCCATTCACGCCGGTGCGCAAAAAGATGGCGAGCAGCTCGGCATCGGAGAGCACAGCAGGCCCCTGACGCAGCAGCTTCTCTCTGGGGCGTTCATCTTCCGGCCACTCTTTGATGCTCATTTGTCTCTCCCTCATCCCTGTTGAGAAAAAACATAGCAAAAAATTGCGCGCGCCCGACCACACCCCTTGATGCCAACCCCTGTCGTCATCCATTGCCTGTGGTATCTTAGCCGACCAGTCAGAATGAGCCGGATAGAGAAACAGCAGATGAGATTGGCCGATAAACGCATCCTGTTGGGTGTCAGTGGCGGGATCGCCGCCTACAAGAGTGCCGAGCTGGTACGCCGCCTGAAAGATCAGGGCGCCGAAGTGCGGGTGGTGATGACCCGCTCCGCCAAGGAGTTCATCACCCCGCTGACCCTGCAGGCGGTCTCCGGTCATCCGGTGGCCTACAGCCTGCTGGATCCCTCCGCCGAAGCGGGCATGGGCCATATCGAGCTGGCCAAGTGGGCCGATCTGGTGCTGATCGCCCCCGCCAGCGCCAACCTGATGGCGCGGATGGCTGCAGGCATGGCCGACGAACTGCTGACCACCCTCTGTCTGGCCACTCCGGCGCCCATCGCGCTGGCACCAGCAATGAACCAGCAGATGTATCTCAACGCGGCAACCCAGGCCAACCTCAAGACCCTGGCCAGCCGCGGCATTCTGCTGTGGGGGCCGGATGCCGGCAGCCAGGCCTGTGGCGATGTGGGCCCGGGGCGGATGCTGGACCCCCTCGAACTGGTGGATCGCTGCTGCCAGCAGCTGGCCGCCGAGCCCTTGCTGGCAGGCGTCAAGCTGCTGCTCACCGCAGGACCAACCCGCGAGGCACTGGATCCGGTGCGCTACATCAGCAACCACAGCTCCGGCAAGATGGGCTACGCCATCGCCCGAGCTGCCCGTGAAGCAGGCGCCGAAGTGACGCTGGTGAGCGGCCCGGTGACGCTGGCGACGCCTGCTGGAGTCACCCGCATCGATGTGGAGAGCGCCGAGCAGATGCATCAGGCGGTGATGAGCCGGGTCGGCGAGTGCGACCTCTTCATCGGCTGCGCGGCGGTGGCCGACTATCGCCCCGAGCAGGTCGCCAGCCAGAAGATCAAGAAAACCGGCGACAACGACCAGATGGTGGTGAAGCTGGTGAAAAACCCCGACATCATCGCGGCCGTTGGTTCCCGTTCAGACAAACCCTTCACCGTCGGATTTGCCGCCGAAACCGTGGATGTGGAACAATACGCCCTCGACAAGTTGCAGCGTAAGCGGCTGGACATGATCGCCGCCAACGATGTGTCCCGCGAGGGGCAGGGCTTCAACGCCGATGACAACGCCCTGACCGTGTTCTGGCAAGGGGGCCAGGCCCCGCTGCCGCTGGCCGACAAGCTGACGCTGGCCCGTCACCTGATCGCCCTGATTGCACGCCACTACCGGCACTGAGCGTCCCGAAAGAACAAGACTCACGGCGCCCCGCCTGCCAAGAGGGACGCCAATACAAGATCCAACTGAAAAAGCGATTCATGACTACACAAATTGAACTGAAGATTCTGGATGCCCGTATCGGTACCGAGTTCCCGCTGCCCGCCTACGCCACACCGGGCTCTGCCGGCATGGATCTGCGCGCACTGCTGGATGCACCGCTGACTCTGGCTCCGGGTGATACCACCCTGGTGCCGACCGGTCTGGCCATTCACATCCAGGATCCGGGTCTGTGTGCCACCATCCTGCCCCGCTCCGGCCTCGGCCATAAGCACGGCATCGTGCTGGGCAACCTGGTCGGTCTCATCGATTCCGATTACCAGGGTCAGCTGATGGTTTCGGTCTGGAACCGCGGCAAGGATGAGTTCACCATGCAACCCGGCGAGCGCATCGCCCAGCTGGTGATCATGCCGGTGGTTCAGGCCAGCTTCCAACTGGTCGATGAGTTCAATCAGAGCGAACGGGGTGAAGGCGGTTTTGGTTCTTCTGGTCGCCAATAACAGACCACACCAGCCCGATGGGCGGTGCCTAATAATAGAATCAAGCCATTGTTTTTTTTAGGGGAATCCATGGCAAGCAGTAATCAGAAACAGAGTCGGCGCGATCAGATCCTGCAGGCGCTCGCCCATATGCTGGAAACCAGTCCGGGTCAGCGCATCACCACGGCCCGTCTGGCGGCCGAGGTCGGCGTCTCTGAAGCAGCCCTCTATCGACATTTTCCCAGCAAGGCGCGGATGTTCGAGGGGCTGATCGACTTTATCGAGGATTCCCTGCTGTCACGGGTCAATCTGATCATGGCGGAAGAGAAGGACACCATGGCGCGCTGCCACCATATCCTGCAGCTGCTGCTGGTGTTCGCCGAGCGCAATCCCGGCATCACCCGCATCCTCAATGGCGACGCCCTGCTGGGTGAGCACGATCGGCTGCGGGATCGCATCAGCATCCTGTTCGACAAGCTGGAGACCCAGATCAAACAGGTGCTGCGCGAGAAGCGGCTGCGCGAGGGTCAAGGCTTCCAGCTCGACGAGACCATGCTGGCCAATCTGCTGCTGGCCTATACCGAGGGCCGCATCAGCCAGTTTGTCCGTTCCGAGTTCAAGCTCAAGCCCACCGCCGGCTTCGAGGATCAGTGGCAGTTTATCCGCAGCCAGCTGCTGCAAAGCTGAGCGGCAGCGCTTTTCACCGAGCATGAAGAAGGGAGGCCTTGGCCTCCCTTCTTTTTTGTGGCAGCTTTTTATGGCAGTAAAATAAGCACCAGATGCGACCCGGACTGTCGCGCTGCGATGTTAGATTCATGCGCCATAAACCTTTAGCACCCGAAAGGACATCCTATGGAACCCGAAATCATTACCGAAGCGCAGACCTGGCTGGTCAATAATCAGGGACTGCTGATCGAATACGGCGTCAATATCGCCGCCGCCCTGTTGACCCTGCTGGTCGGCTATATCGCTGCCAACCTCATCAGCGGTGGCGTGGTCAAGGTGATGCAGGCCCGCAAGCTGGACACCACAGTCACCCACTTCGTCGGCAGCATCCTCAAATACGCCATCCTGGTGTTCGTAGTGATCGCCGCGCTGGGCCGTGTCGGCGTGCAGACCGCCTCCTTCGTCGCCATTATCGGTGCCGCCGGTCTGGCCATCGGTCTGGCGCTGCAAGGCTCGCTCTCCAACTTCGCTGCCGGCTTCCTGCTGATTATCTTCCGCCCCATCAAGGCGGGCGAGTTTATCGAAGTGGCGGGCACCGCGGGTGTGGTGCAGTCCGTTCAGCTCTTTACCACCGCCCTCACCTCCGGTGACAACAAGATGGTGGTAGTCCCGAACTCCGCCATCCTCAACGGCACCATCGTCAACTACTCGCGTATGGATACCCGCCGCGTCGATATGACCTTTGGCATCGGCTACGGCTCTGACCTGCGCAAGGCCAAACAGATCCTCGAGCGTCTGGTAAGCGAAGAGCCGCGCATCCTGAAAGATCCGGCCGCTACCATCGCCGTTGCCGCGCTGGCCGACTCCTCGGTCAATATCGTGGTGCGCCCCTGGGTGAAAACCGCTGACTACTGGGGTGTCTGGTTCGACTTCCACGAGAATGTGAAACTGACCTTTGATGCCGAAGGCATCGAGATCCCCTTCCCGCAGATGGTGATGCACATGCAAAAACCGCAGGCGTGATCGCGGTTCTGCTGCAACAGACAATGCCAGCCTTCGGGCTGGCATTGTCGTTTCTGGCCCCAGCCCATGGCCATATCGATGCATAACCACGCCAACCGGATGAAAACAATTTCAGGCTATCGGGGTGGCCCCAATCATGAGCAAGCGCAAGATCCGCCTTGCTTTCGTGACACATAATCCCAATGTTCTGGTTGTATGCTCCCGGCAGTGACCCATTGCGGTAAAAGACAATCGGTAAAAATCTGTTACACGGGCCGCCCGATCGGCTCGCTATAATGCTCGGATAATAAGGTTTGGCGGGACCTTGCCTGCAAGGTTCAAACACAACTTGGCATTTCAGGAATCCTATGAAAAATATCAATCCAACCCAAACCCAGGCCTGGCAGGCACTGGAAGCCCACTTTGCAGCAAACAAAGAGACCCGACTCAAGGATCTGTTCGCGCAGGACCCGAAGCGCTTTGACAAGTTTTCCCTTACCTTCGGCGGCGACATCCTGGTTGATTACTCGAAGAACCTGATCACCGAAGAAACCCTCAAGTTGCTGGTTGATCTGGCCAAAGAGACCGATCTTCGCAGCTCGATCGATGCCATGTTCAATGGCGACAAGATCAACATGACCGAAGGCCGCTCCGTACTGCACGTGGCCCTGCGCAACCGCTCCGACCGCCCCATCGAGTGCGACGGCAAAGACGTGATGCCGGAAGTGAACGCCGTACTGGCCAAGATGAAAGGCTTCTGCGAGAAAATCATCTCCGGCGAGTGGAAAGGCTACACCGGTAAAGCGATCCAGCACGTGGTCAATATCGGTATCGGTGGCTCAGATCTGGGCCCGGTAATGATCACCGAGGCACTGCGTCCCTACAAAAACCACCTGCAGATGCACTTCGTCTCCAACGTCGATGGCACCCACATCGCCGAGACCCTGAAGAAGATCGATCCGGAAACCACACTGTTCCTGGTGGCCTCCAAGACCTTCACCACCCAGGAGACCATGACCAACGCCCTGACCGCCCGCGACTGGTTCATCAACATCGCCGGTGACAAGGCCCACGTTGCCAAGCACTTCGCTGCCCTCTCCACCAACGGCAAGGCCGTGGCCGAGTTCGGCATCGACACCAACAACATGTTCGAGTTCTGGGACTGGGTTGGCGGCCGCTACTCCTCCTGGTCTGCCATCGGCATGCCCATCGCCCTGTCTGTCGGTTTCGAGAACTTCGAAGCCCTGCTGCAAGGCGCTTTCGAGATGGACATGCACTTCGCTACTGCCTCCTATGAGCAGAACGTGCCGGTACTGCTGGCGCTGATCGGCCTGTGGTACAACAACTTCTACGGTGCCGAGTCCGAAGCCATTCTGCCGTACGACCAGTATATGCACCGCTTCCCTGCCTACTTCCAGCAGGGCAACATGGAGTCCAACGGCAAGTACGTGGATCGTAACGGCAAGCCGGTTGACTACCAGACTGGCCCCATCATCTGGGGTGAGCCGGGCACCAACGGCCAGCACGCTTTCTACCAGCTGATCCATCAGGGCACCAAGCTGATCCCCTGTGACTTCCTGGCGCCGGCCATCAGCCACAACCCGATCGGTGACCACCACCCGAAACTGCTGGCCAACTTCTTCGCCCAGACCGAGGCACTGGCCTTCGGCAAGAGCAAGGAAGAGGTCGAAGCCGAGTTCTTGGCTGCTGGCAAAACCCTGGAGCAGGTCAAGGATCTGGTGCCGTTCAAGGTGTTCGAAGGCAACCGCCCGACCAACTCCATCCTGTTCAAGAGCCTGACCCCGAAAACCCTGGGTGCCCTGATCGCCATGTACGAACACAAGATCTTCGTGCAGGGCGCAATCTGGAACATCTTCAGCTTCGACCAGTGGGGCGTGGAGCTGGGCAAACAGCTGGCCAACAAGATCCTGCCGGAGCTGGGCAACAACGAGGCTGTCACCAGCCACGACTGCTCCACCAACGGTCTGATCAACACCTGGAAAGCGTGGAAAGCCTGATTTATCCGGCCTTTCTGAATGCAAAAGCCCCGCTCGATGAGCGGGGCTTTTTTATTTATGGCTGTCGGGCTGGGTTTTCTGGCGGGCCGGTCGGGTGTCCAGTCCGACCGGCGACGGGGATCGTCATCCCCGCCCCTTCATCATCCAGCCCGATGCTTGCTTAACCGCCAACGGCGATGCGTTTCATGTCCTTCATGTAGCCACGCAGTACCTGGCCGATTTTTTCGATCGGGTGGTTGCGGGTCGCTTCGTTGGCCGCCAGCAGCGCCAGGTTGTCGACGCTCTGCCCTTCCGCCTTGCTGGCACCCAGATCGCCCGCTTTCAGGGTCGGCATGAAGTGCTCGCGCAGCAAGGGCACGGCAGCGTTGGCGAACAGGTAGTTACCGTACTCAGCGGTGTCGGAAATAACCACGTTCATCTCGTACAGGCGCTTGCGGGCAACGGTGTTGGCGATCAACGGCAACTCGTGCAGGGATTCGTAGTAGGCAGACTCCTCGTAGATACCGGAAGCCACCATGGTCTCGAACGCCAGCTCGACACCCGCCTTGACCATGGCCACCATCACCACGCCATTGTCAAAGTACTCCTGCTCGGCAATCTTGCCAGCGAACGCCGGGGCGTTTTCGAAGGCGGACTTGCCGGTCTCTTCACGCCAGGTGAACAGTTTGACGTCATCTTCGGCCCAGTCGGCCATCATGCCGCGGGAGAACTCACCGGCAATGATGTCATCCATGTGCTTCTCGAACAGCGGGCGCATCAGGGTCTTGAGCTGCTCGGAGAGCTCGAAGGCGCGCAGCTTGGCCGGGTTGGAGAGGCGATCCATCATCAGGCTGATGCCACCCTGTTTCAGGGCTTCGGTGATGGTCTCCCAGCCGAACTGGATCAGCTTGCCGGCGTAGGCCGGGTCTGTGCCTTCGGCAACCAGCTTGTCGTAGCAGAGCAGGGAACCGGCCTGCAGCATGCCGCAGAGGATGGTCTGCTCGCCCATCAGGTCGGATTTCACTTCCGCCACGAAGGAGGATTCCAGCACCCCGGCACGGTCGCCGCCGGTGGCAGAGGCCCACGCCTTGGCGATGGCCATGCCTTCACCTTTCGGGTCATTTTCCGGGTGAACGGCGATCAGGGTCGGTACACCAAAGCCACGCTTGTACTCTTCACGCACTTCGGTACCCGGGCACTTGGGCGCCACCATCACGACCGTGATGTCAGAACGGATCTGCTGACCCTCTTCCACCACGTTGAAGCCGTGGGAGTAGCCCAGCGCGGCGCCTTGCTTCATCAGCGGCATCACGGTCTTCACCACGTCGGAGTGCTGCTTGTCCGGAGTCAGGTTCAGCACCAGATCGGCGGTCGGGATCAGCTCTTCATAGGTGCCGACCGCGAAGCCGTTGTCGGTGGCTTTCTGCCAGGAGGCGCGCTTCTCGGTGATGGCGGCCTTGCGCAGGGCGTAGGAGATATCCAGCCCGGAGTCGCGCATGTTCAGACCCTGGTTCAGACCCTGGGCACCACAGCCCACAATCACCACCTTCTTGCCCTTCAGCACGTTGCAGCCGTCCGCGAACTCTTCGCGCTGCATGAAACGACACTTGCCCAGTTGGGCCAACTGCTGACGCAGGTTCAAGGTGTTGAAATAGTTAGCCATGGTGATTGCTCCGTTCGATTGATTCCATGCCGGATAGCGGCGTTGTCTGAACCACTATAGCGCGGGACACTTATTGCCTGAACTGATATATTCGAAATAGTACGTTGCAATAACTGAAACGATCACCCTTCATAATTGCCTGCTGAATGTACCGCGAGATGGCAGAAACAAGCCGCCAACCGCTGGATATCGGGCACACAAGCCGCGCCAGGAGCTGAAAGATGGACCTTCGCAATCTCGAGCTGTTTCTCCACCTCGCCGACTCCCTTCATTTCGGCAAAAGCGCCGATGCCATGGCGGTCAGCCCTTCCACCCTGAGCCGCGCCATCCAGCGGCTGGAGCAGGAGACAGGCTGCATCCTGTTCGAGCGGGACAACCGCTCGGTACGGCTCACCCCCGCCGGCGAGAAGCTGCGCGAATTCGGCGGCGGCCTGTTGCAGGAGTGGCGTCAGCTCAAGCAGGAGCTCAAACGCAGCGATGAACCGCTGCAGGGGCGTCTGCGAGTCTTCTGCTCGGTCACCGCCAGTTACTTTCTGCTGCCCGAGGTACTGGAACGCTTTCGCCGCCGCTACCCCCAGCTGGAGATCAAGCTGGAGACCGGCGACCCGGCGCTGGCGGTGGACAAAATCCTGGCCGACGAGGCCGATCTCGCCATCGCCGCCCGTCCCGATGCCCTGCCCGCCAAGCTGGAGTTCGCCAGCCTTCAACTGGTACCGCTGGTCTTTATCGCGCCGCGCAACGCCCCGCAACTGAACCAGTGGTTCCGTCAGGGGGAGCCGGATTGGGAGCAACTGCCAGTCATCCTCTCCGAGCAGGGCTTGGCCCGCAAACGCAGCGATCAGTGGTTTCGCAACAAGGGAATAGCCCCCAACATCTACGCCGAAGTGGCGGGTAACGAGGGGATCGTCGCCATGGTGGCGCTCGGCTGTGGCGTGGGACTGGTGCCGGCGGCGGTGATCGACCACAGCCCGCTCGGCGACAAGGTGCGGATCATCGACCTCAAACCCGCCTTCAAGCCATTTGATGTGGGGATCGGGGTGCTCAAGAAGCGGCTGGAAGAACCGCTGATCCGCGCCTTCTGGGATACCGCGCAGAATCAGGGCTCACTGCGCTGACACCGGTTTATAGATAAGGGCCGGATCGGCCATCATCATACGGCTGGGCAGCGGCAAGTCGGGGTTGTGCAGCTCGAGGCGCACCCGCTCATCCAGTTTCAGCCGCCGAATGGTGCTGCCAAATCCCTCTTCAAAGACCCGGTCAAAAGCACCAGACTGCCGCGCCCGCAGCAGGCCGAGCTCGATGCGCTGCGCCAGCTCCGGATATTTTGGCGAGACGAAAAACAGCAGCGCCAGCGGATAGCGAAACACCAGACGGGGCTCGATGGCGAGATCCGGATGCTGCCTGAGCTCATCCTCGATCTCGATGACCGAACGCAGGAAGCAGTCAAAGCGCTTCTTGCGCAGCATGTTGAAGAGCGCCTCATAAAGATTGCCCACCGTCACCTTGAGGCCGTTAGCCCGCAGCAACTGGGTGTCTGGCCAGGATCTATGCTGACCGATGGAGAGCCCGGCGCGATGCCAGTCCGCCAACGATCCGATCGCGGCAAAACGCCCCTCATCCCCCTGCCGGACCAGACACACCCGCCACCCTAGCAGCCCCTTGGCCAGCGGAATGTGGATTGCCAGCAACTCCCGCTCTCGCGCACCATCGGGGGCAAAAACACCGACCTGAACCAGCTCGCCGCTGCGCAGCTCCTTCACCGCCCGCCCCTGCTCCATCTGCGGGCTGGAGACCAGCTGGTAGGGGCCATATTCGGGCACGGTGAGATCGAGGGAGAGGCGCAGCAACTGGACGACGGCGGGGTTGGGATGATCCAGCAGCAGATTCCAGGCGCGGATAGGCTGCTCGGCTGCCGATACGCCAACCGTCCACAGTGCCATGCACCACCACCAGACTCTGATCATCCCGTGCACCATCCGTGCCTCGTGCTCCTCGCCATACTATAACGCCCGCCAGTACCTCAACGGCGCCCTCTCTGAAAGATGTGTGAGCGCTCTCGTGTCAAATCTCGTGTCAAAAGTGACAATAGGCAAACCCGGCAGGTCATCGCAGACTGGGCGTTCATCAACAAACGCCAAGGCGCAGGGAGGAGAGCCATGAAACAGCATCTGGTAGAGATCAAGGGTTCAACCCTGTTTGACGAGTATCTGCAGAGCATGGGCGTGCCCAGTACGGCTCTCGATCGGGAGCAGGATATCTATCTGCAGGAACGCCACCTGGGAGCCATTCGCCGGGTGCAGGGCGAACTGCGCTTTTATCTGCGTGCCAATGCCCTCAACAAACGGTGATCAGGATCCGGTCACAGAACCCGCAGCAAAGGCGTATTAGACTGGTATCTTCCCCCTTTTGTCGGGAGTGCCCATGAAAGCAAGCGGTCTGGATCGGCTGTTCAAACCCCACTCAATCGCCGTGATCGGCGCCTCGACCGACCCGCTCAAGGCGGGTCATGTGATCGTGCGCCACCTGCTGGCGGGCCAGTTCAAAGGGCCCATCCTCCCTGTCACCCCGCGCAACAAGTCCATCGCCGGCGTGCTGGCCTATCCCGATATTGCCAGCCTGCCGCTAACCCCGGATCTCGCCATCATCTGCACCAGGCGGGAGCGGGTCTTGCCGTTGCTGGAAGCGCTTGGCCAGAAGGGGGCGGGGGCGGCCATCATACTGGCCGCCGACTTTTCCCCCGAGGAGCGACTGGAGCTGAAACGGGTCTGCCAGCAATATGACATTCGCCTGCTCGGCCCCAACAGCATGGGGATGCTGCTGCCCGGCCAAGGGATCAACGCCAGCTTTTCACCCATTGCTGCCAAGCCGGGGCAGGTCGCCTTTCTCTCGCAATCCGCCGCCGTCAGCACCACCATTCTGGATTGGGCCAAGCAGCATGAACTGGGCTTCTCCGCCTTCATCTCCCTTGGCGATCACTGCGACATCGACTTCGGCCAGCTGCTGGATCAGCTCTCCCGCGACAGCGTCACCCGCGCCATTTTGATCTACATGGACAAGTTGCACGACGCCCGCCACTTTCTCTCGGCAGCGCGGGCAGCCTCGCGCAACAAGCCGATCCTGGTACTGAAAAGCGGGCGCCACGATCCGGCCCACGGTCTCGACAATGTCTATGATGCCGCCATCCGTCGCGCCGGCATGTTGCGGGTACGGGATACCCACGAACTGTTTGCCGCGGTAGAAACCTTGAGCCACTCCATGACCCTCAAGGGAGAGCGGCTCGCCATCATCTCCAACGGCCGCGGGCTGGCCAATATGGCGGTGGATGTGCTGCTGGAGCGGGGCGGCAAGCTGGCTCGCCCGCCGCTCGACATCGGCAGCGATGCGACCATCACCACCTATCAGGAGGCACTGGACAGCGTGTTGCAGGAAGATGGCATCGACGCCATCCTGATCATCCACGCCCCCTCGCTCACGGCACCGAGCGCGCCGCTGGCAAGCCATCTTATCGCCCATCTGAAGCAGCATCCCAGAGCGCGCCGTTTCAATATCCTCACCAACTGGGCGGGCGAGTACTCGGCGCAGGAGGGGCGCAAGCTCTTTACCGAGGCGGGCTTCCCGACCTACCGCACACCGGAAAGCGCCATGGCCGCCTTCATGCACATGGTGGAATACCGCCGCAACCAGAAGCAGTTGATGGAAACCCCGGCATCCCTGCATGGCAACCAGCTCAATGGCGAGCTGTGCCAGCAGCTGATCCGCCAAGCGCAGGAGCGCAAACAGCTAAGATTGGATACCCATCTGGTGCACCCGATTTTGCAAGCCGCAGGTCTCTCGACCCTGCCAACCTGGATCGTCACCGACGCCATCGAGGCAACCCTCACCGCCGAGCAGATCGGCTACCCGGTGGCGGTAAAACTGCGCTCGCCCGATATCCTGCACAAGTCTGCCGTACACGGAGTGGTACTCAATCTGCGCACCTCGGCCGAAGTGGCACAAGCTGCAGATGCCATTCTGGACAGGGTCAAACAGCATGATCCGGGCGCCCGTATCGAAGGCTTGCTGGTGCAGCGGATGGCTCGCCGCAGCGGCGGCCTCGAGCTGCGGGTACGGATCCAGCAAGACGCCATCTTTGGCCCCGTCATTCTGCTGGGTGAGTCGGGTGCGGAACCGCAGGAGATGGTTGCAGCGCTACCGCCACTCAATCAGGCGCTGGCCCGTTACCAGATCATCGGCGCCCTCAAGAGCCGCAAGATCCGCGAACAGGCCACGCCGGAGCGACTGGATATCGATGCCCTCGGTCAGGTGCTCTGCCAGCTCTCCGAGCTATTGCTCGCCTTTCCTGAGATTCAGGAACTGGACCTGCACCCGCTGCAGGCGTGCGGTGCCGAAATGGTGGTGCTGGATGCCAGCCTCATGCTGGCTGACCCCACCATCCCGACCAGAAACCGACTGGCGATCCGTCCCTATCCTACCGAACTGGAGGAGGGTGCCTGGCTTAAGGATCAGCGCCATATCCTGCTGCGCCCGATCCGGCCGGAAGATGAACCGGCTCACAAGCAGTTCGTTCTGCAGGTCTCCGATGAAGACAGGTACAAACGCTTCTTTGCCGATGTAGGCGAGCTGGGCCATGAAGAGCTGGCTCGCATGACCCAGATCGATTACGACCGGGAGATGGCCTTCGTGGCTGTGGGGCAAGATGGCGAGCTGCAGGATCAAATCCTCGGCGTGGTACGCGCTATCTCGACCCCGGACCTGAGCGATGCCGAGTTTGCCATTCTGGTGCGATCTGACCTGAAAGGGGTGGGTCTCGGCAAATTGATGATGGAGAAGATCATCCGCTACGCCAAAGAGCAAGGGATTGGCCAGCTATCCGGCATGACCATGCCCAGCAATCGCGGCATGGTCAACCTCGCCAAACGGCTTGGCTTCAAGATCGATGTGCAAATGGAAGAGGGGGTGGTCAATATGGAACTGCTCTGTAGCCAGCAAGCGACAGAAGCCTGATTTGACCACCTGCAGAGTCGTTCAAATTGCTGTGAATGAAACGGATAGGGCTAGGATATAGCCCGAAAATGGTGGAAATAACTGGCTATCTGGCACTCTTACTTGGCAGAGAAAAGCCAGATATTGGTGGTTTAAGGCGCTAAAAATACAAAAACCCGGTCGTGAGACTGGGCTTTGGTGTTCGTTCTGGTATGCAAATCTGTGGGTCTTATGGACAAACCGCCCATAGCAAAAAGGCCTTCCCAATCGGGAAGGCCTTCAAATTAGT
>NZ_JRJY01000140.1:0-239 GCF_000801015.1 Aeromonas sp. ZOR0001
GATGTCGAAGTTGTTGAGTGTTCACACAGATTGCCTTGATTCAAGTTTAGAGACAGTACACGAAGTGGGTCTGTAGCTCAGGTGGTTAGAGCGCACCCCTGATAAGGGTGAGGTCGGTGGTTCGAGTCCACTCAGACCCACCACTTCGTTCCCGATTATGGGGCTATAGCTCAGCTGGGAGAGCGCCTGCTTTGCACGCAGGAGGTCTGCGGTTCGATCCCGCATAGCTCCACCATAAT
>NZ_JRJY01000152.1:0-847 GCF_000801015.1 Aeromonas sp. ZOR0001
TCCAACACCTCCCACAGCACGCCCGCCTGAGCCAATTCATCCATAATGGCTTGCTTGCGTTCGGCGGCTTGCCAGCGTTTGGTGAACGCATCGAGGGTGGCAAACTCTTTGAGCAGGGTCTTTTTGGTGTAGTCCTTGAAGGATTCGGTCACCAACTTGCCATCGGCATCGTAATACTGCACCCGCTCGGCGATGACGCTGACCGCCACGCCGTTGACATAATACTTGCTGACCCCGGGCTCGGGGCCACCCAGCGGGCCTGCGCCCTGGCCCCCAGCGCTACTCTGGCCACCATCACTACCGGTTGTGTAGCTGCCGGGTTGTTCATCGACTCCGGGAGCAAACGGATCGTCATTGTCGCCGGGTTCATCGGTTGGCAGCAGATCGGCATCGCCGATGATATCGCCCAAGCCTTCATCCGGATTGTTGATGTCTGCCGGTTTGATCACCATGACGCGCTCCGGCTCGCCGTCGAAACGGGGATCGGCAAACAGCTCGGTGGCCTTCTTGAAGTCGAGAATGGTGAACCAGAGCTTGCCGTACTTGTCATCGATGCGGGTACCACGGCCGATGATCTGCTTGAACTTGGTCATGGACTGGATATTTTGGTCCAGCACAACCAGCTTGCAGGTTTTGGCATCGACGCCAGTGGTCATCAGCTCGGAAGTAGTGGCGATGACCGGATAGGGCTTTTTCGGCTCAATGAAGTTCTCAAGCTGCCCCTTACCCAACTCATCATCGCCGGTGATTTTCATCACATAGCGCTCATCCTTGGCCATCTGTTCCGGGTTGAGGTTGACCAACGCCCGTCGCATCCGGTCGGCATGATCGATGTCGTTGCAGAACA
>NZ_JRJY01000102.1:0-433 GCF_000801015.1 Aeromonas sp. ZOR0001
CAGCTGATGGCTGGCTTTGCTGTCGTAGGCGCCATCCGCATAAATACGGCCCAGCTTGCGCCACAGGGGATCGAGTAAGGTGGGCTGCACCTCGGCATCATGGACATTTTCCAGCGAGACTTCCGCTGCCACGATATCGTGAGTTGCTGGGTCCACCGCCAGATGCAGTTTGCGCCACACTCGCCGCTTCTCGGCACCGTGTTTTCTGACTTTCCACTCGCCTTCACCAAATACCTTCAGGCCGGTCGAGTCGATGACCTGGTCGGTGATACGTCCCTTGGCGGGTTGTCGATAGGCCACAGCTACCGTACGGGCCCGCTTGCTGACACAACTGTAATCGGGGGCACAAAGCGGTAGGTTCATCAACTCGAACGGGGGGGCGAGTGGCTCCTGAGTTGCGCGAAGCGTGAGGCTGAAAATCCCCTTGAGCATC
>NZ_JRJY01000049.1:0-26639 GCF_000801015.1 Aeromonas sp. ZOR0001
AGTTCTCCGGTGTAGTGAACCTCAATCTGGCGTTCTCGGAACTCCGGACTGAATCGCTCTAACAGGCGAATTTGTTCGTCATTGAGCTCAATGGTCTGCTCCCGGTGCATTTTCTCGAGGCGCAACAAGCGGTCGTGTTTGGAGAACAAGTCGTGCCGTTGCCACACGCCACGCACACCGCCAGCACTGACGTTGATGCCTTGCAGAGCCAGTTCTTGGGCGACCCGCAGCGGGCCATGAGTTGGTCTGGTGAGGGAGTAATCGAGTATGGCCTGTTCAATCTCGGGAGCGACCCGATTGGGATGAGCCCCTTTACAGCCGGGCAATTTGTCGAGCAATCCCTCGGCACCATAGGTCTGGAAATTACGGCGAATTTCGTAGAACTGCTGACGACTGTAGCCGATGAGCTTGCAGGCTTTGCTGACGTTATTGAGCTCTTTGGCAAGCTCTAGCAGGCTGAGTTTGCGACGTGCTACTTTCTCGTTGGTGGTCATACGGTGACTCCAGATAACACGGTAGGGGTACCGTTTTGTTATCCGGTTTGAAGCCGTATGACCACTCCCTTTTGTGGGCGACTGTCAGGTGAATACCATCTCCATACACCCATATTTATATCAATACATAATTTAAGAGTTATCCCTTTCTTTTAAATAGCCTCAACAAGCCTTTCACAGTAATATCTAGGTGACTACCTTCATCATACAGAGCAGGAACAACATAATCAGCTCTCTCTTCAGAAATGAGTTTTTCAACTTTGTCTTGAGTTGATTTCAAAGGCCATTTTTTGTTATCAAAGACTGCTATAGATCTACCACCTTGATATCTGACCATCTTCATGGATGGAATGTCTGTATCACCATCACCAAGATATATCATCCTCTGGAAGGGGATATCTCTATCTTGAAGTTCAATAAATTTGTTTACCTCTCCATTATCCCAAGAATTATGTATCCCTTTGTTTATTCTAAATAGAAACTGGGTCTTTGTTGTATAGTTTATTGCTTGAGCTGGCCATGTTGCGTAATACTTATCATCTGAGTAGTGATACTTGCAAGCGTAAATGTCACGAAATTTATTTCCAATGCAAGTACCTCTGATCATTGAATCAAGACCGCTTGATATAATGTAATGCTCTAATTCTAGGTCAATACTTTCTGCAATTCTGTCAAACCATGACTCGACGCCACTGAATAGGGGGATAGATTGTCCATGCATCATTAGTTTTTCTGTACTAAGGACATCAGATTTAAGCATGCGAGCCCTTTCTGCCAGCATGCCAAGATAGGTTAAAATTTCATCGCCGTCATCGTCCTTTGCTCTACGCTTAACACTAGCCCAAAATTCAGGAATATCTGTTATCTCTAATTCGGGCATAACCCCATGCTGGGCGCAATCACCTTCAGCCAAGGTTCCATCAAAATCATAGATCAGTGCACATTTCATGAATAATCCTCGAAGAGTTAAATAGGCCAGTTCTGCTCAATCCATAATATTTCCTGACACACTTTTTCCTCCATTCTGTCTCTGTTAGAGGTAAGTCTGAACTCTTGGCCTGAATGTAAATCAAGAACGATATATTCCGCACCAACCTCTTGAATTGCTTCATGCATTAAATAGCAGATGTAGTCCGCTCGCTCCTTTGTCATTCTCTGTGTCTCGGTGAAATGGAGCTTGACATGAGTTCTAACCCCATTTATTAATGCGCTTAGCTCGGGGTTACAATGAATAGTTGTACTATTAAAAACGAAGGACTCGCGCAATGATGCATAAACATCAATTTTCTTACCTGACTGCCATTGAATAAAATTTTGAGCGAGGCGTTCAAATTTTATTTTTTTACTAGAGTCCTTTTGCCTTCGTGATATATCAATCAGGTATGAAACGTGTCTCTTTTGGCTAAAAAGTGACTTTATAGCTGTTCTAAGTTGCAAGTAATAATCTTTATAGTGTGCGTAGTCACCTCTAAGAGCGATCTGTCTAAGTTTTGTGTTTTTAGGTGAGCCCGTTGCAACAGCGATATTAGTGAAATCTGAGATAGCTAACTCTGGCATACAACATCCTTATTTTAAATTTATGAATTTAGTGATCTGTTCAGGAGCAAGTGATTTTTAATTCGATGCTTAGTTCTCAATAGGGAGCAAGCTGCGGCATTGTGGATAGCCGGGACAGCCCCAGAAGCTATTGCCCTTGGTGTCCCCCCGCTTGCTGATACGCAATACCATAGGGGTACCGCATTTGGGACAAGCTGGTGCCGGAGCTGTATTGGCGGTCGAGGTATCATGCTCGTCACTGTTGCTTGCGACGCGCTCCAACGTGATGCGAACCTCTTCGCTAACCCGGATAATCCGTTGGGCTTCATCATAGGCATCACGGTAAAGGTCATGATCTTCCGAGCGTTGGATCAATACCCCCATCTCGTTGTTATTGACCTGACTGAACTCGTAGAGATTGAGGCTGGTGACAATGCACATCTCTTCATTGAGATAGCACTTGGCATGGAGGTTTTTGCAAAAGCTGGTGCGGATATAGGTGAGCTCTTTGAGCCAGCTGATCTCTTCCGGTTGCAGTTCGCTTTTGCCATAGACGATCCGCACATCGATCTTGAGGCGGTTCTTGTCGGTGAGCAGCTCCTTGATCCTGTCGTTGAGCTTGAGGAAGGGGCTGATCAGGATCAGACGTTCTTTGGCATCTTTGATAAGTTCTTCAAGAAAATAGTTGGTTGCGCTGGTATTCAAAAACTTGGCCATGGCAAAAATCTCTATCCCTTTGGTGTAACTGGTGGCGCAAATACTTGGCTGGAGCTCGGCAGGCCATCTCCATTCCGGGTGCCGTGATCACCCAGCCAGTGCGGTTGGCAATCGACATCGTGGCTCTATGTGGATGATGGGGGCCAAACTGAGCCATTCTACCCATTCCATCAGAAGGAATATGTGACAGATTGCACTAACTCTGTGACAAGGCTGGATTTTTCGGGGCGGGCTGTGGTTGATGGTAAATCGCAGGTGTAAAAAAGCCCCTTGTCGGGGCTTGGTGTCTGGCAAGGCCGGTGTCGGGGTTATCAATCGAACAGGATGCGGCCGCTGGTGCCGGCATCGCTGTCTTTCCAGCTGGCGCCGCTTTTGCGCAGGGTGTAAGTGATGGTCTCCTGCTTGAATTTCAGGTAGTCGCTGCCGCTGTGGCTCGGTTTGACCTGATTGCCATCGATATAGGTCTCCCCTGTGGTATCGACGTGAATTTCGGCCACGGTGCGGCCATCGTCAGTGACCGCCTTATAGTTGCCAGCCCACGGGCTCTCGTCGCCATACTGCACGGCACCTTCCTGAGCGTGCGCTTGGGCATGGGTCTTGTGGCCGTGATGGGTTTTGGCCACGGCGCAGCCGGAGATACCGATCGCCAGCAGGCAACCGAGGGTGACATTGAGCAGAGTCTGTTTGGATTTCATCTTCATTTACCTGTATCAAATAATTGCAATGGATAAGGGGTGGAGCCCCCACGGTAGGTGTGGGCCCCGTTGAGCCGTGGCTCGAAATCAGTCCTGATTGATGCCAGAAATGTGGCCGCGGGCGTCGGTGAGGCAGTGCCAGAGCCGGTCATGGGGCCCCTTGATATCAATCATCATCCCCGCCTGGGAGTCGGCCACATAGTCGAGGGTCAGTTTGCTGCGGCTGACGCCCGCTTTTCTGGCGATGGCGTTCATGCAGGCGTTCTCGGCAACCTTGGTTTGCGCAGTGCTGCCGTTGTAGGCACTGCTGCTGGCGTTCTCATCATCGCCGTCGTCATCGTTCTCATCGTCATTGAGCTGGCAGGCGCCGCTGTCGCCATTTTTGACAAAATAGGTGATGCCCCAGTCGCCATTTTTCACCATGGAGAGGGTGGTGCGCCCCTTGCTCGCCTCGTAGAAATTTGAATTTACTTTTTTAAGCGGAACCGCGAATTCAACTTCGAAGTGCAATTCCCGATTAAAAATCAGGCTGCTTTCAGAAGTTCGTCAAAAACCACCTGTGGCTGTTTAAATCCCAAGCATTTGCGCGGCCTGAAGTTCAGCCGCTTTTCGACGGCTGACAGTGCCTCTGCTGTCACCACACTCAAATCACTGCCTTTGGGCACATATTGCCGCAGCAGACCATTGCTATTCTCATTCTGTCCCCGTTCCCATGCACTGTATGGATGCGCAAAGTACACCTGCGCTTCCAGCTCTGCTGCAACACGTTCATGTTCGACAAACTCGCTACCATTGTCAGCTGTGATGGTATGGACATGTGCCTGGTAGGGTTTCAGCATGCTGATAATGGTGTCCGCCACCGCGCTGGCTGTTTTGCTGGGAACGTATTGAACCAGGTAGAGCCGGCTCTTACGCTCCAACAGACTCACTATTGCACCGCTGCCTTGCTTACCCAACACGGTATCGACTTCCCAATCTCCCACACGGCTCCGCTCATTGACTATCGCAGGGCGTTCATCAATCGATACCGGATTGGGAATGACACTGCGTTTGCTGTTCTTACCCTTGCGATAGCGTTTGTGACCCTGACGCAGATGCCGGTATAGCGTGCCACCGTTGGCCTTGTCGCGTGCCACATAGCGGTATATCCACTCGTGGCTAACCGGGCAGTTAATCATGTCTCCAACGCCACTGATTTGCTCGGGACTCCAGTCCGCGACCAGCGCCATGCAAACAAAGTCGATGGTATCAGACGGGACAGTACGCTTCTGACTCGTCAGCCGTCGTGCCGTGGCAAGTTGGTGAGCCTGCTGCGGCTGATAGGCCTGCCCAGCACAATTACGACGAAGCTCACGACTGATAGTCGATGGATGAACCCCGAGCTGTTTGGCAATGCGGGCCTGTGACAGGCCATGGTCACGGAGGCAGGCAATCTGGTATCGTAGCCCCTCGGTCAACTGCTGGTATTTCATGGTGTATCGCTTTGTTTCTTTGGCGAGAAGAAGCGTACCCTAACTGGTAGTTGACCGCCTCTCTCCTATGCACCATGGGCATTGCACTTATTATCTGAATTCACGACTTGCTGGTTATTGATATAAGCCGTGCCATCTTCGACGCGAAGATTAATATGTCCAGGACAGCTGGCGGATAAATCAGGCACCCCTGCATATGCGGTTCCGGTTATGACCAATACAGAGAGAGCAAGCAGCGTTTTTTTCATCAGATAACCTCAAATCAACAAGGAACAGCAAGTGTGATGTCGTCAAAATAACGGTTGTTATGCCTGAACGTTATTTCTGTGCTCATTGCACACCTGTTATCGGTAGCCCGCAGTCAGTCGTTTCAGTGCACCTCGTCCTGCCGGGATGACGCCAAATTTAGCAGTCGGGTGATGTAAGTAAAATAAAACAGGATTAATTGAGTTCATAAAATATGAAAAATTATAAATCATTTAAAACAATGAGTTAGGCGCATCTCAGGTCACTGAGTAAAAGATGGGGGACCTCCGGGTTGGTTCCTTATGGGTATCGGTAAAGTTGGCCATTGGGCTGCAATATCTGGAGTCGAGTATTTTCTCTGTTGCAAGCGGGTACAGGCTGGCGACATTAAGGGCCAATCAGCCATTACGCGCCGTAAATAAACAGAAAAAAGCACCAATTTTTGGTGTGCGAGGGGGAAAACTAGCCTACCAGCAGGTAGATATTTTTACCTGATATGACTGGGTGGTGAGGCATATGAAAAGGACAGAATAAATAAACCCTCCATCAATAGAGACATGATTATCTGGAGTGTTAATGTACTTTTCCTGAGGATTGCCCACTCGTGGCAGGAAAATATAACGACTTAGAAACTCATGGCCAACCCGATGGAATAACCGCTGGTGTTGTGGCTGAACATATAGCGGGCAACCAGCCGGGTACGGGTGACTATGATGTCGTACTTGCTGCTGTCCAGCTCCAGACCGGCGCCGATAGAGTTGAGGGAGTCAAATCCAAGCAACCCCCGCTGCTCCCCCAGATATGCGGTATGAGCCCCCTCCAGTACATAGCGTACCGGTCTGTCGAGCAGTGTCCAGTGGAATAGCGGGGCCCGGCGGCGCAGATAGAGACCGAGGTTCTCCGCTTCGGCGTGACCACGGACGCTGGTCGAGGTACCGCCAAAGCTCTGCAGGTGCTGGTAGGAGTAGCGCACTTCGACATCGATATCCTGCGCCTTTGAAAAGAGCTCGTAGTCGAGCATCAGCGAGCCTCCCAGTCCGTACATATTGAGCTGCCCACCATCGAGAAAATCCAGCGAGTAGCCCTTGGTGCGCTCCAGCAGCCAGTTGCCGATCCGCAGATCGCTGGCCATGGTACCGAGCGAGACGTTGGCGATAGGGCGCAGCACCCAGTGGCCACCGCGCGGGTCTTCATGGAGGGCGATATCCCAGCCGATCCCGCCCGAAGCTGTCAGGCTGTTCCACTTGGTCGGGAGGGTGCGGCTCTCGGTGCCGTTGCTCACCACAAACTGGGGATCGTAGCGGCTAAAGCCGATCGCCCCTTCCAGATAGATGGGCACGGCTTCGCTCATGGTTGCGCCGCCACCGATCTGGGTCATGTTGAGGGCGGCAGATTGATTGGTGCCGCTGCCGATATCGAGGTTGCTGGCGGTGATGTCGGGCACCACGGTGAAGGTCATCAGCGAAAGCACCGCATTGGCGCGTTCCTGTGCCCACTCCTGATCCTGTGTTGCAGCTTTGACGGCGCCGCCGGATAGCGCCAGCAGCATTGGCAACAACATCTGCAATAAAGAGAAGCAAGAGCTGTGCATGAGTGTGGTTCCCGATAAGCGGCGTCTGATTGCCCTGGCTTTACTGTAGCGAGCTTCCTGCCGGTTGGCACGGAGCTAAGAGGGGGGGAATAAGCGCCGCTTGCGGTCGGTTGCCGCTGAGGGGCAAGCCTTTGCCACACCAACGGCACGTCTTTGCAGTTTGTCGCTAAAGCTTGGCCTCTTGCCGCCGATATCTCTTGTGAGATCGTGTGGAGGGCAAGCAATTGAACGCTTGGGTGTTGGGGTTGGTCAGCATATCCGTGAGTATGCAGTTACAGGCTGGGGTCACCGAATTTGGTGCCGGTCTGGATCAATCCGTCTGGCGTTTGACCTCCGATACCCAGATTGAGTGTCGCCTCGAGCACCCGATCCCCAACTGGGGTACGGGGGCCTTTGTCAGTCGTGCCGGTCGCAAGATCAACCTCGACTTTGAGCTCAAGGGCAAGCGGCCGCAGGCCCAGACCCAGACGGTGAGTCTTGGCATCATGCCGCCGGTATGGCGCCCGGGAATAGCCGGGCGAGAAGTGAGTCAACTGCGTTTCTATCAGCAGTTCGATGGGCTGGTGGAGGGGCAAACCGCCTGGACCATGCTCGACGAGCTGGAGGGGGGGCGGATGCCGACCTTCCAGTATCGGGACTGGTATCGCCAGAACCGCGCGGTGCGAGTGTCTCTCTCGTCGGTCAACTTTCGGGTCAAATATCAGGCCTTTATCGACTGTCTGAGCGGGCTCTTGCCCTACAGCTTCAACGATATCGCCTTTAGCGTGCTCACCTATGACAAGAACAGCGATCAGCTCTCCATCCCCTCCAAGCGGCGGCTGGCGATGATCAGCGAGTTTATCAAGGCGGACAAGAGCATCGACGTGGTGGTGATCGATGCTTACAGCGATAGCTATGGCGGCCGCTGGCCGAACCTGAAACTCTCCGAGAAACGGGCCGATGCCATCAAGAAGGTGTTTGTCGATCTGGGGATCGATCCCGGCAAGATCTCGGTGGAGGGGCATGGCGAGAAGCAGCACGTTGCCTCCAACGAAACGGAGCAGGGTCGTGCCAAGAACCGGCGGGTGGTGATCAGCATGGGGCGCAATGGCGAGATCTAGCTTTGCGGCCCGGTCAGAGAAGCATAAAAAAGAGCGCATCTGCGCTCTTTTTTGATCCAGCCATTCGGCAGCGGGATTAGGGCAGCTTAGAAGCTGTCACCGAGGCCAGTACCGGCATCTTTCTTGGCGATCAGTTCAATCTTGTAACCGTCCGGATCTTCGACGAAGGCGATCACGGTGGTGCCACCCTTGACCGGGCCTGGCTCGCGGGTGATCTTGGCACCGGCGGCGCGCAGTGCGTCGCAGGTGGCGTAGATGTCGTCCGCTTCCAGCGCGATGTGGCCGTAGGCTGAGCCCAGTTCGTACTCGCTCACCCCCCAGTTGTAGGTCAGCTCGATCACCGCTTCATCTTTCTCGTCACCGTAGCCGACGAAGGCCAATGTGTACTTGTACTCGCTGTTCTCGCTCTTGCGCAGCAGCTTCATGCCGAGGACGCGGGTGTAGAAGTCGATGGAGCGTTGCAGATCGCCGACACGCAGCATGGTATGCAGAATTCTCATTGCTCAGTTCTCCGGGTTGGTGATGTGTACTGCTTTCAATCTCGGTTGCGAGGCGGTCAGTTCTCGGGATAGACCTTCTCTTTGTACTCGCAGAGGTCCTCGATGATACAGGAACCACTGCAGCGGATGTTTGCGAGCGAGACAGGTAGGACGGTTGTGGCGCCCAGTCATTCAGCTCTCTGGATAGACCTTCTCTTTGTATTCGCACAAGTCCTCGATGATACAGGAACCACAGCGGGGCTTGCGAGCCAGACAGGTGTAACGCCCGTGCAGGATCAGCCAGTGGTGAACATCCAGCTTGAACTCGGCGGGCACCACTTTGAGCAGCTTCTCCTCCACCTGATCCACGTTCTTGCCTACCGCAAAGCCTGTGCGGTTCGATACCCGGAAGATATGGGTATCGACGGCGATGGTGGGCCAGCCAAAGGCGGTGTTGAGCACCACGTTGGCGGTCTTGCG
Organism: Aeromonas sp. ZOR0001; assembly: GCF_000801015.1. Lineage (NCBI taxonomy): Bacteria > Pseudomonadati > Pseudomonadota > Gammaproteobacteria > Aeromonadales > Aeromonadaceae > Aeromonas > Aeromonas sp. ZOR0001. The sequence continues at coordinate 8,811 of NZ_JRJY01000049.1, forward strand.
ACCGACGCCCGGTAGGGCTTCCAGCGCTTCGCGGTTCTCAGGTACCTCGCCTCCGTGGCGCTCCAGCAAGATGGCGCAGGTCTTGATGACGTTCTCGGCCTTGGTGTTGAAGAGGCCAATGGTCTTGATGTACTCCTTGAGCCCGTCCACCCCGAGATCCAGCATCGCTTGCGGGGTGTTGGCCACCGGATAGAGCTTGTCGGTCGCCTTGTTGACGCTGACATCGGTCGCCTGTGCCGAGAGTAGCACGGCAATCAACAGCTCGAACGGCGAGTTGAAGTTGAGCTCTGTGGTGGGGTGGGGGTTGTTTTCCCGCAGCCGCTCCAGGATCGCTCTGCGTTTCTGGTTGTTCATGCCTTGCGTCCGATCATAGCTCGGTCGCCCGGACGCGGGCCGGGGCAACGTTGCAGTGGGCTACGGTAGCGGCCTGTTTGCGATCACGCCAGTCGTTGATGGCGTTCTTGGCAGCGATCAGCAGCCCCAGCCCGATAAAGCCGCCCGGCGGCAAAATCGCCAGCAGCAGGCTGGCATCGGCGTGGAACAGCTCGATGCGCAGGGATTTGGCCCACTCGCCCAGCAGTAGCTCGGCGCCATCAAACAGGGTGCCCATGCCGATGATCTCGCGCATGCCGCCCAGTACCAGCAGCACCAGGGTAAAGCCAAGGCCCATCATCAGGCCATCGAGGGCCGCCAGCAGCGGCGGGTTCTTGGAGGCATAGGCCTCGGCGCGGCCGATGATGACGCAGTTGGTGACGATCAGGGCGATAAAGATGCCGAGCGCCTGATAGAGGCCATAGGTGTAGGCGTTCATCAGCAGCTGCACGCTGGTCACCAGCGAGGCGATGATCATCACATAGACCGGAATGCGAATATCCTTCGGCACCCAGTTGCGCACCAGCGAGACGGCGAGGTTGGAGCAGACCAGCACCGCCATGGTGGCAAGGCCTAGCCCCAGCGCATTGGTAAAGGTGGAGGAGACGGCGAGGGTCGGGCAGAGCCCCAGCACCTGCACCAGCGAGGGGTTGTTCTTCCACAGCCCCTGACTCATCAGCTCCTTGAGCTCGCCCTTGCGGCTTTCCAGCTCGGCAATCGGGGCTGCGCCCGTTTCAATCTGTTCCATCTGGTTCATGATGGCTCGACTCCGTTAGTTCGCCGCCGGACAAGCCGGGGCGTTGCTGAGCAGCTCGGGTTGCTCCTGCTGCAGTTTAAGCAGGTTCTTCACCGCCTTGACCACGGCTCGCGGGGTGATGGTGGCGCCGGTAAAGGCATCGAACTCGCCGCCATCCTTCTTCACCGCCCACTGGGGCTCGTTGTCATGGGTCAGGAATTTTCCGGCAAAGCTGTTGATCCAGTCCGATTTTTTCAGCTCGATCTTGTCACCCAGGCCCGGGGTCTCGTTGTGAGCGAGCACACGTACGGCGGTGATGGTGCCCTTGGCATCAAAGCCCGCCACGATGCGGATTGCCCCGCTGTAGCCATCCGGCGCGATCGCCTCCAGCGCATAGCCGGTTACCACGCCATTCTTGCTGGCGGTATAGAGGGCCTGCGGCTGATCACTGCCCAGATACTTCCTGCTGGTCACCTGCTTGCAGCTGGCCACCAGATCGTTGTCATAGCTCCCCTCCGGCAGCAATACCGAGAGGGTCTGCTGCTTCTCCAGCTGCTGCTGGTGGGCGATTTTATCCTTGGTCAACTCGTTGGTCAGTACCACCAGCGCGGTACAGCCCAGCGCGAACATCGCCAGAATAAGGCCGTTCTTGCGCATGCTCTTTAACATGTCCGGGCTCCGTCAGCTGTGATGGGGGAAAAGGGCAGAAACATCATTGGCGACGAGCTCCATACACTTTCGGGCGAGTCAGCGTGTCGATAAAAATGGGCAACGCAGAGGTTGGCCAGCAGCACTCGATACGTTTCGGCGTTATCGTCTTGGTCATTGGCGACGGGCTCCGTATACCTTCGGACGAGTCAGGCTGTCGATAAACGGCACACAAAGGTTGGCCAGCAGCACGGCGAAGGCGAAGGCATCCGGATAGCCGCCAAAGCGACGAATGATGTAGACCAGCACCCCGATCAGCACGCCATAGACCAAGCGGCCGCGTGGCGTGGTGCAGGCGCTGACCGGATCGGTGGCGATAAAGAAGGCCCCCAGCATGGTGGCGCCGCTAAAGAGATGGAACATCGGCGTAGCGGTGGCATCCGGGCTCATCAGGTAGCCGAGGGTCGCCGCCGCCAGCAGGGCACCGAGAATCGCGGTGGGAATGCGCCAGTTGATCACCTTCTGTTGCAGCAGGAACAGGCCGCCCAGCAGATAGCCGAGGTTGACCCAGCTCCAGCCGATGCCGCCCCAGCCCTCAAACAGCGGGCCGCTCAGGATCTCGCCGGTGGTGAGCCCCTGAGTCAGGCCGGTTTTCAGGGTATCGAGGGGAGTCGCCATGGTGAGACCATCCACCCCCTGCTTGAGCTGGGCCATGCTGTAGCCGTCGAGGCTAAAGCCGGTGAAGATCACCGACGCCGCATCACCAAAGCCGAGGCTGTAGGCGCGCACGCTCTCCGGCGGCAGCCAGCTGGTCATCTGCACCGGGAAGGAGACCAGCAGCAGCACATAGGCGACCATGGCCGGGTTGAACAGGTTCTGGCCCAGTCCGCCGTAAAGGTGCTTGGCGACTATGATGGCAAAGGCCGTGCCCACCACCAGCATCCACCATGGCAGCAGCGGCGGCAGGGAGAGACCGATCAGCACGGCGGTGAGCGCCGCACTGCCATCCATCAGGGCAGGCTTGATGGCGCGGCCACGGAGCTTGAGCACCAGCGCCTCGCACAGCAGCGCAGTGACCAGCGCCAGCAGGATCTGGATAAAGGAGCCCCAGCCGAAGAACCAGGTCTGGGCCAGCAAGCCCGGCACGCAGGCCAGGATCACCAGCAGCATCAGGGTTCGGGTCTGTTTGCGGTTATGGGCAAACGGCGCAGTCGCAATATTGAACATGAGTCTGTCGATTACCTTGTGGTTGTTCGGTCGGCTGACGGGGCATCTTCAGCGGCGGTCTCTGCGGCTCTGGCTGCCTCGGCCGCCAGCTTCTTCGCCTTGGCGCGGGCCACCGCGGCTGCAATGGCCGCTTTTTTCGGATCAACCGGGGCATCAGCCGCAGGGGCGCTCGCTTCAGGCGCGGCAGTGACGGCAAGTGGTTGCTCACTGCTGACAGCATCGCTTTGCATCGGCTCGGCCGGTGCGCGCTCACCCTCAGCTCCGGCACTCTCTACCTGAGTACCGGCATTTTCTACCTCTGCACTGGTACTTGCGCTCTGCTGGGCCAGCTTTTTGGCCTTGGCACGGGCGATGGCTGCGGCGATTGCGGCCTTCTTGGGATCGACCTCTTCGCTTGCAGCAGTATCGCTTTGGCTGGTGGTTACTTCGCTCTTGGCTACTGTATCGTCGCGGGTCTGTGCGCTGGCCGCTGGCTCACTCTGCGCACCTTCAGCACCGGCGCCCTGCTGCGCCAGCTTTTTGGCCTTGGCACGGGCAATGGCTGCGGCGATAGCGGCTTTCTTGGGATCGACCGCTTCGCTGACAGCAGATGGCGCATCGCTTTGGGTTGCAGCGGATTCGCTGGTGCCAGCATTTGCAGTCAGGTCGCCCTCTGCGCTGTCACCCTGCTGGGCCGCCTTCTTGGCCTTGGCACGAGCGATGGCAGCAGCGATAGCCGCTTTCTTGGGATCAACTGCTTCGCTGGCAGCAGATGGCGCATCGCCTTGCGAGCCTGCGTCTGCTACCGCGCTGTTGGCTGCGCTCACCGGCTCGCCACTGGCCTCGGCCTTTTTGGCTTTGGCACGGGCGATGGCGGCAGCAATCGCCGCCTTTTTCGGATCAACCGCAGCCTTTTGTTGATCAGCATCTACCGCAGGGGCAGCAACGGCTTCGGCAGTCACAGGCTCGGCGCTCTCGCCAGCCTGAGCGGCTTTCTTGGCCTTGGCGCGGGCCAGTGCGGCGGCGATGGCTGCTTTCTTGGGATCGCTGGCGGGGTCAACCGCCTCGGTGGATTGCGGCGCAGCGGCTGTTTCGCTGTTTGCGCTCTCGGCCAGCTTGGCGGCGCGGCGCGCCTCCGCTTCCCGTTTGCGGGCTTCGCGGGCGGCAATCACGGCGCTGTTGTCAGGCAAGCCCTCGGCGGTGGCTGCAATGGCGGTGATGGGGGCATCCTGCTTGGCCTTGATACGGGCGAGTGCCGCTGCCACCGGATCTTCCCCGCCTGCGGCAGTCATGGTTTGACGGCGCTGGGCGGCGGCTTCGGCATGGCGCGCTTCGCGGGCCGCTTTCTCCCGCTCGAAGCGGGCCTGCTTGGCCTCGAAACGCTGCTTGGCGCGTTCGGCTTTTTCGGCCTCTGCACGGGCTTCGCGAATATCGTCCTTGGCGATCTTGTAGTACTGCACCAGCGGGATCTCGCTCGGGCAGACCCAGGCGCAGGCGCCGCACTCGATGCAGTCCATCAGGTTGAGCTTCTCGGCCTTGTCATACTCCTTGGCCCGGCTGTACCAGTAGAGCTCTTGCGGCAGCAGGGTGGCCGGGCAGGCATCGGCGCAGGCGCTGCAACGGATGCACGGCTGCTCCGGGCCGGGGGCGGGCAGCTCGGCCTGCGTCGGCGCCAGCAGGCAGTTGGTGGCCTTGACCACAGGCACCATGGCGTGGGGCAGGGTAAAGCCCATCATGGGGCCACCCATGATCACCCGCTGCTCCGCTTCCGGTTGCAGTTCGAAACGCTGCAACAGCCAGCGCACCGGCGTACCGAGGCGCACCCAGGCGTTGCCGGGCTTTTTGAAGCTGTCGCCGGTAAGGGTGACGATCCGCTCGATCAGCGGTTCGCCATCGATGATGGCGCGCTTGATGGCAAACACGGTGGCGACGTTGAGCACCATGATGCCGATATCGACCGCGCGGCCCCCCTTGGGCACCTGACGGCCGGTGAGCAGCTCGATGGTCTGCTTGGCTCCGCCCGAGGGGTACTTGGTCGGCACCGTCTTGACCAGCACATCTTCATCGGTGGCGTGGCGGGTCAGTTGCTCGATTGCCTCGGGCTTGTTGTCTTCCACCCCGATCAGGGTGAGTTTCGGTTTGAGCAGGTGCTTGAGCACCCGGATGCCATCCATGATCTCATCGGCATACTGCTGCATCAACCTATCATCGGTGGTGATATAGGGCTCGCACTCCAGCCCATTGACGATCAGGATCTCGGTGAGCTGGCCGCGGCCATCGAGCTTGCTGTGAGTGGGGAACACGGCGCCGCCGAGGCCCGCTACCCCCGCCTGCTGGATGCGTTCGAGCAGCTCGCCCCGCTCCAGATTCCAGTAATCGGCTTTGCCATTGCGCTCGCCCCATTCATCTTCCCCATCCGGGGTGAGGATGACACAGAGATCGCCGAGTCCGGAGGGGTGGGCAACCGTGTGGTTGCCAATCTCGGTGATGGTGCCGGAGGTGGAGGCATGGACAGGGACGACCCGCCCCTTGGCATAACGGGTCAGCGGCTGCCCTTTTTTGACCTTGTCGCCCACCTGCACCAGCAGATCGCCGGCGGGGCCTGCGTGCTGGCGCAGCGGAATGATGAGGCGTGGCGGCAGACCGGCGTCTACCACCGGGCTCTGGCTTGATTGCAGCTTGTTGTCGGCGGGGTGAATGCCACCGTGAAAGTCCCAGAGCGTGCCGGCTTTGATACGTTCGAGTAAGGAATGCATGGTTGCTCCGCTGTTTATTCCACAATCTTGACCGGAATCTTGCCCGGAACATGCACGTTATTGAGATCCCACTTCCAGTTATCGACCGTGGTAGGCTCCGGGATCATCTCGATGCAGTCGGTCGGGCAGGGATCGACACAGAGATCGCAACCGGTGCACTCGTTGGCAATCACGGTATGCATCGCCTTGGTGGCGCCGACGATGGCATCCACCGGGCAGGCCTGAATGCACTTGGTGCAGCCGATGCACTGATCTTCGTGGATAAAGGCGACCTTCTTGACCGGCACAGCGGCCTCGTCACTGCCCCCCAGCGGCTGGGGCTCGACCCCCATCAGATCGGCAATCTTGCGCATGGTGGCCTCGCCACCGGGCACGCACTTGTTGATCTGATCACCGTTGGCGAGCGCCTCGGCGTAGGGTTTGCAGCCGGGATAGCCGCACTGGCCACACTGGGTCTGGGGCAGCAGGGCATCGAGCTGATCGACGATGGGGTCTGCTTCCACATGAAACTTGACGGCAGCAAAGCCCAGGATAATCCCGAACGCCAGCGCCAGCAGGGTGAGCACCAGAATGGCAAAGAGAATATGGATCATGGTTATATCTTGATAAGGCCGGTAAAGCCCATAAAGGCCAGCGACATCAGACCGGCGGTGATCATGGCAATCGACACCCCGCGAAACGGCGCGGGCACATCGGCGGCGACCAGACGCTCGCGCATGGCGGCAAACAGGATCAACACCAGCGAGAAGCCAGTGGCGGCGCCAAAGCCGTAGATCACGCTCTGGATAAAGTCGTGTCGCTCATTGATGCTGAGCAGCGCCACCCCGAGCACCGCGCAGTTGGTGGTGATGAGGGGCAGGAAGATCCCCAGCAGGCGATAGAGGGTCGGGCTGCTCTTGCGCACCACCATCTCGGTAAACTGCACCACCACGGCGATCACCAGAATAAAGGCGAGGGTGCGCAGATAGGCGATATCCAGCGGCAGCAGGATATAGTGCTCCACCAGATAGGAGCTGGCACTGGCGAGGGTCATCACGAAGGTGGTCGCCAGCCCCATGCCGATGGCGGTTTCCAGCTTGCCGGAGACCCCCATAAAGGGGCAGAGGCCGAGGAATTTCACCAGCACGAAGTTGTTAACCAGCACGGTGCCGATCAATAAAAGCAGGTACTCAGTCATCAATTACCGTCACTGAAAGTCGGGTTATCGGGGTTTGAAGGCGGGCGGTATTATCTGACGTTAGGGCCAGTTAAACAACCGCAAGGCCGCATGGTTATTATGCAACTGGATAATTTAGCCGGGGTTTTGGGCAAGATTGCGGATGGTTGTTTGGCGGCTTTGCCAGCACTTGGCTGGCAAAGCCGGGATAGCAGTCAGGTGTTCAGGCTGGATGCGTGCGCAATAATTCCCCGTAATAATCCGGCAGTGCCGAAAATCCGGTCAATTCGCCTTGCAGTTCTACCAGTCTTGTCAGTCTCATGGCTGATCTGAAACTTGCCGCATCCAGCTGTGTCAGAGGGTGGAGCAATGAAATAGAGGGCCCCAGCTCCAGCAACCAGTAAGGATTCACATTACCCTCGGCCAGCGGAGTACCGGTCTGCTCTTCGGTCAGTTGTTCCCTTCGCAGCTTCCGGCATGTCAGCACAGGCCAGGCACGGGTTACCTCACGCGTCAGGCCATCGGCCGCAAGGGTCGCTACGGCCAGATAGCTGATCTCGTTCATCAGCTGATCATCATAACGAGTGGCAATGGTTTCGGCAGGGGTGTGATACCAGCGGGCAGAACCATCACGAAATGCATCGAAGTAGCTCGCCGGGCGGCTGTTTTCCAGTGCGGTCGGAATGATCAGGGTGAGATCATGGTGGCGGACCTGCTGCATTCCCAGGGTGGCAATCCGGCTGGGCTCTTCCAGATAGAAGTGGCCCGAGTGGATGGCAGGATAGCGGAACTCTTCCCCCGATTTACCCAGCTTTTGCTCAAGGAAGGTTTGCAGCCAGCAAGAGCCGCTGTGATCCTCTGCTGGCAACAGGGCAAAGGCACCGATACCAATCCGGTCGATCTCCTCCTGATAGGGATTTTTCGTTCCGGGTTGCTGGCTCATAAAGCCCGGATAGAGCGCAAAAGCGCCAAAGGTGGGGCGGCTTGGTATCGGGTCATCCTGTTGCTGATAGAGCAGGGCATCGCGATAACGGTGCATCTGGTTGATGGCATCATCGGGCACCCTGTCTCTCGGGTCATCTTGAGTGCCGTTATCGACCCGGTACTTGGCATCAAACAGCCAGATAAAGGTGTCGCCACTGCCAGTGGTGGCCTCGATCAGAATGTCCGGCTTCTGGGGAACCAGCAGGGAGTGAACCGGTTTGTTGGTCTTGTGAAATCTCGGTTCATGGGCCAGCTTGAGCCTTACACCGTCTGCTGTACGAAGGTACTCCCAGCAGTACTTCATCCCCTCGGCCAGCCGGGTATCCCAGCCATCGCGGGTGAAGTTAAATGCAGGTGTTTTCACCTCGGTAAATCCCAGCGTCAGGATAATCCGGCGCACCTCTATCACGCACCAGAGCTCGTAGAGCTGATCCATGCTGCGCACGCCGGCCACGGCATCATTTCCCAACGCATCGAGATAGAGGCGCAGTTGCTGCCAGACCCGGTAAACCGTGCTATAGCCGCTCTTTTGCTGCAGTACCAGAGACTCGCGTTGTAACACCGCCGCCGGACCTATCTCCTGCATCAGGGGGTGAGCCAGCGCCTGATCCAGCGGTTTGCTCCACGCCTTCAGACGGTCAAAAAAGGCCCTGGACAGCAGGGTGCGATCGCCCTGTTGTGTCAGCTGTTGCAGCATCCTTCCGGTGCGCTCCAGCACAAACTTGATAAAGCGGTTTTCCGGGGTATCCGTGGTCAGTTGTTTACGTTCCACCCGGTATCTGCGTTCGATACCGTTATCCAGATCCTGGCGGATCTGTTCGGCCTGCTTCGGGCGTGGCGGGCGCTTCATTCTGGCGGCCAGCAGATATTCGGTCTTGCTTTGCAGCCTGCTGTGGGGCGCATTGATGATCTGGCGGATCCCCCGCTCAAGGTCCTTGTGCAGGGCTTCGAAATGGGCAAGCCAGAGCAGGGGGAACGGTTCGGCCTTGCGCTGGCTGCGCCCCCCTTGCTGACTGGTTGCGCTGTTCAGGGTAAAACGCCAGTAGGGGTACTGCTCATCCAGCACCCGATGGATCAGCGGCACATCCCGACGGATATCCAGCTTGACCGGATAGACCTCGAACCAGAGCGTCAGCTGAACGCGAGCAGCTTTTCCTGCAGCCGATTTCGGTTGATAGGAGAAGGGGAGTGCAAGTGTGCCTACTTCGTTGCCGGTATTGAATCCCCCCAGCAGCTCCTGCGATCCATGCCTGCTTTTGAAGCGAAACGACTCGCAGATCCGCTGCAGATGATGCTCCAGCCGCGGCGCATCACTCCCCTCGCTAACGCCGTGAAGAAACTCCCATTCGAATTCGTAAAAGCAGTTCTCAAACAACAGGGGGGTTGGCAGTACCAGAGCGGAGAGCGCCTGATCATCAGGCAGCTCCAGCGGGCAGCCATCAGCCTCAGCCAGAGTGATGGAAAGGGGCTGCGAGAAGCGCACAACTGGCGGTTCGTATCTGCCAGCACTCGCAGGCAGGCCCGCGTTGCCGATCACCTGTTGATGATGGACGCGGGTAGCTTGTAACTGCCGATAACGATCCCCGACCGTCTTCTCATTGGCATAGATCCGCAAAATCCAGTCACGGCTCTGCAGGGTAAACAGGCACTCCATCACAACCCCCTTACGGCCAGAAGCTGGTAAAGCACTGCCGTGCCAGCCGCTCTTTCATCCAGGCCAGTTTCTTCTTGCTGCGGCAGGGGACGTGCGGCGGTTCTGCGGGGGCGGAATCTTCATCGGCGGCAGCCACCTTGCAGTTAAACAGGTCAGGGCGTGTGTTATCCCAGTGACTACCAAATTGTTCTGCCAACACCTTTTCCAGGTCTGTCAGCAGGTCGCCATCAGCCGTCTGATGGCTGCGCAACTTGTCGCTATCCCCCTCAATGCGCGGCAATACCTTGCACATCATAAAGTCATCCCAGATGGCGACCAGTTCTGCGGTATTGGCGGGGTGATGGGCCAGCAGAGCCAGCATCAGCTCGTTCAGGGCGCGATATGCCAGTTCGAACGGGCTCTGTTGCAGCACCCCGTTGACTGCCTTCAGGAAGGTGACGCTCTCTTTACTGTATTGCTCCAGTGCGGAGACTTCAGTAATGGCGCGTCCGTCTGACCAGGTCGGATAACCCAGCCGTTTTGGCTGCAATGCCGGTGAAAAGTAGGCATCGAAATCGTTGGGGAAGAACTCGTTAAAGTCGAAGGTGAGGGCCCTGTCGATCACCTTGCGGGAAAAGCCGTGGGTGGTTTCGTCCATATTGACGGTACCGGCCACCATCAGGTTGAAGGGGATAGCGATACCGTGCTGGCAGAAGCTGGCCCAGATCTGCTGATGCAGTGAAACATCGAGGTCCAGTCCCAGTTTTTCCGCCAGTTCGATACGTGCTGAGTCATCCAATTGCTGACTAAGCGTATCTGCTTTGAGCAGGGGAGTGCACTGGTAGACATAGTCGTAGTCCACCCCTTCTTTGTCGTTAAATGCAGTCAGTTCGGGTGAGGTATACCAGTGGCGGGTCTCTAGTACCGAGAGATAGTCGGCGAAATATTGTTCAACCGGAGCCAGGTTCATCTCGTCGAGGCAGAGCCAGAAGAGGGGAATATGGTCCAGTTGTTTTTGGCTCAGACCAATCTTGCCATCGGTTCTGACTTCACCAATATGCTCGAAAATATGGATCCAGGCTTGGGTAATAAAATGCAGTACCGGGGTCGATACATACTCCTTTTTACCACTGATCCTGGAGATATAGCCCAGCAGATCAGAGGGTTCGTGCCAGTCTGGCCGTACAGGTACCAGGCAGTAATTCTTCTGGCCTGGATAGTCCTTGACCTGCTCACGAATAAAACGGGTTTTTCCTGTGCCGGAAATTCCAGAAAGTAGAATAAAAGGCTTATATAAACACTGAATGTCATACTTTAAATATTTGTGTTTGGGCGAAAATTCTATATATTCATCATCACTGACGTCGCATTTTTCACCTGTTTTATTTATAGCGACATCAAAGTATTTGATTGATTTTCGCTTGCCTTTGTATTTACCATGACCGGGTTTCATGTATCCAATATTAGAAGTATGGCATAGTAGCGTTTCTATAACAGTTCTTTCATTGCCACTTCCATGAAAATCGGTATCAAAATGAACAGTCTTTTTATCAAACAAAAGATCCGTTGCTTTTTTTATCTGTTCAAACGTTATCTTTAATTTCTTTTCGGCTCTATCAACATATATTGCTTTATCGTCATGGTTGAAATCAGTAATTTTAATTGATTTATTAGGGTGAGATATGTAAAAGAGCTCTTTATCCTTTAAAGAGAAAAGTTCTTTCAGTACACTATCATAATAATCACTCTTATTCATTTATATCCACCATGAAGTCCGCCACAGTTCTTGCTATACCATATGAAAATTTATATGGAACCCCATTACCAATGGTTTTGAACATCGCCGAAAGAGTCATTGTTGGAGGCAATTCAAACTCTTTCGGCAGTGACTGAATAGCCAGAGCCTCTGCTGCAGATATCCGTCTAGGCAACCATGGGTGTAAATGCACTTCGTTATTGCCATAGGCTGCAGTAGGTGAATATCTCCAACGATGTAGTCTTTTGTATGACTTTTTGGTGGTATCACCCTCATCTATCACCATGAATTTGGCTAGACCTGCTCTGGGGGTAAAATAATGCTGACTATTAGGATGCTCATCCACATTGTTCTCTTTAAACCACCAGCTTACGGTTAATTCCTCTGGTACCTCGGCTTTGCTGGGGTTAGAGTTGAATGGTGTTTGGGTTGGCCAGGGATAATTAAATGCCATCTTGTTAGGGTATGGCATATATCTTTCCCAAGAAAAGGTGCTCATTGCTTCATCTGCATGGTTTAAGGAACCAAACATGATGATGCGGTCTCTATCTTGGGGGGCACCAAACTCAATTGAGTTGATTAGCCTTTCTGTAATCGCGTAACCAGTATCTTGAAGCTGTTTTTTTATTGATTCATAAAACTCACGGTGTTTTTTTGTACGCCACAAGCCTTTGACATTTTCGAAAACAAACCAATCTGGCTTGTTTTTAATAATCAAGTCTACATATGACTTGGAGAGACGGCCATTCTCACCATCGTGACCTTTATTCTTTCCTGCAACCGAAAAGTCTGGGCATGGTGGACCGCCAATAAAGCCAACACTATCTGACTTGCTTCTTGCACTACTTACCATTGTCTTAAGCTCTGAGCTTAAAGGACCATCGAGAAAGTCATCTATGGAGTTCAAAAAGTGACCAAACTTGGGTTCCGGGATACCCATTTTCTTTCTGCTGTATTTGTATGCATTGAGAAAATCTTTGTTTAGTTCATTAACGAAAACGACATTAAATCCTGCTTTTTCAAAGCCGAGATCCAGAAAACCGGAGCCTGAAAAAAAAGAAAAAACAGAGTGGTTCATTGATTGATTCTCTTGGTAATGAGTTTTTGAGCTGGATAGTCAGTAGTTATGAAGCTCTTTGAATGCATCGAAACTGTGTGATTTATATCCAATGACAGTACTAAAATCTTGTTGATTAACTGTGCGTTTATACAGTAAATGTTGCTGATTCACAAGCGAGGCAACATTGTGACAGATATCGTGAAGCCCCAAAAGCGTAGCGAGATGATGGCCGGTCCCGTCCCGAGAAGCGGGTGCGCGCCATGTTGCATCATGCCGGATTTCGTTACCGTTTGCACAATGCAGCCTTGCCGGGCAAGCCGGATCTCTGGCTGGCGCGCTACCGTGCGGTGATCGAGGTGAATGGTTGTTTCTGGCATGGTCATGATTGTCATCTCTTCAAGCTGCCATCGAGCAGAACCGACTTCTGGCAAGCCAAGATCGCCAGCAATCGTGCGCGTGATGCCCGTCATCTGGCCGAGCTGGACCAACTGGGTATCCGCCGTCTGATCATCTGGGCGTGTGCCCTGAAAGGGCGTCTGCGCCATGATCCGGAACGACTGCTTCTGGTTATCAGCTGGTGGCTGACCAGCGGCATCAGTCATGGCGAGATTGCCGGTGGCCGTGAACTGCAGATCGCCATGGATCATTCCCGTCCATACAGCTGACCGGATAGCACTCTCGGCCCAGCTTCCACCGCGTGTGAAAAGTAATTATTTTTTGTTGCCAAATCAGTAAGCTGTTGTCGCCTGTTACTCGTTTGAAAATCGCCCCGGTTTTCGGTAATAAAGCCCGGCAGTGACAACCACAGGGAGGTGGTGATGGATCCGGTTTCCTATCTTTTTTCGGCTTATCTCAATCTGGTACAGCAGCAGGTTGCGGATATCTATGGCACCGAGGCCAAGACGCTGGTAGTGCAGTATGAGGGGGAGTCGGTCCCGTTCTCTTTTCAGCTGTGGCAGATCCTGCAGCCGAGCGTTTGTCGTCCCTACGAGCAGGGTGTACGGCGTTTTAGCCAGTGCACGGTCAAGGCGTCCGCCCTGTTTCACAAGCTGTGTGATGACTTGACCCGGCAGGATGACAGCAGTTGGCAACTGCCCAAATTTCGCACCATGTACTGCTCGGCGGCCATCAGCTATCGGCCCCTTATCGCCGAAATCAGGAGTGCCGAGATAGGGGATGCCAAACAGAGTCCGGCCAAGCTGGCAGAGCGGGCTTGCAATCAGGCGATTCTGGCGGCAATGGACAGTGACGATGAAGCCCTGCTGGCCCAGCGTGACAAAGCGTGCGCAGCGGTGCAGTAACGCGAATTTATTTGACCAGATCATTTGCGCTCGCTTTGCGCGCTACGGCACAAATGGGTTTCCCCTTGCCGGGTATGATGGGGTTACCCGCCGTGGCGACGACAGTCGGATGCTTGCGGGCATATGCCGGTCACATCAGCCAGATCACCACCAGGAGGTAACCATGATCAGCCATATCGACCATCTGGTATTGACGGTCAGTGATATCGAACGGGCCGTGGCGTTTTACAGTTCGGTGCTCAATATGGAGGCCATTACCTTCGGTGCGGGGCGCCGGGCGGTGGGGTTTGGCAACCAGAAGATCAATCTGCAGCTGCTGGGGCAGGAGCCGCGCAATCGGGCGCAGGTGGGGTCGGGGGATGTCTGCCTTATCACCCGCTGGCCGCTGGAGCAGGTGATGGCCCAGCTGGCCTGCCACGGGGTGGAGATTGTCGAGGGGCCGGTGACCAAAAGCGGTGCCTGTGGGCCGATAGAATCTGTCTATTTCCTCGATCCAGACCAGAACCTGATAGAAGTGAGCATCTATCCCTGAGCCCACCAAGCCATCACTCCCATCGCCATCATCAACAGAAAGGGGCCGTCAATTGACGGCCCCTTTCTTGTATCGCCATCGACCCAGCGCCAGTGGTTCTTTGCCGATACTCCAGAAACGCCCTAGAAAGGCGCGCTGCTCTCGTCGCTCTCCTGTAAAAACTGCTCCACTTCTGCCTGATAGGCCGCATCAGGTTGACTGCTGCTGGCAGGGGGTACGGCAGCAGACGGGGCCACGGGAGGGGCGGTGAGGGTCTCCATCACCCGCTGCTGCAGATAGGGGTAGAAGGGGTTGGAGGAGGTGCGGGTGAGGGCGCCGGGGTTGACGATCAGCACGCCGCGCTCGCCACGCAGGGCGAGACCACCGAGATTGATGCCGTATTGCTCCCGCTGCTGCGGGCGCGCCGCCATGCCATAGAGGGGGTCGTCCATCGGGAAGGGGAGCGCCACATGGGAGAGGGAGTAGATCTCCTTGGGATAATCGATACCCAGCGGGCGGAGCTGCTCAGGCTGATCTGCGCTGGCCAGCGTTCTGGCCTGCGTCGCGGGGGAGGCGGGGTCCACATTGCCCACCACGGTGAGGCGATAGTGCTCGGGGGCGTTTGGCAGCAAGCGGTGCAGCGCCAGCTCGGAGGCGGAGCTCATCAGCGGGCCAAACAGGGTGCTGCGGTTGATATCAAACAGCACCAGTTCGCTGCCGTTGGCCGGCAGGTAGTGGTAGAGATCAGCAATGATGGAGCGGGTGCTGACGGTGTAGTCCATCACCGACTGAAAGGTGAGGGCGGGGGGAAACGCCGCCAGCTTGCCACTGGCGGCCAGTTGGCGCACCTGCTGCTGGATGGCGTGGGTCAGGCGGTAGGACTGGCGCGCCCCGTTGACCGGAAATGAGTTGTACTTGAACGGGTTGAACTCCGGCATGGTGTCGAGCCAGGCGGCGTTGGCAAAGGCGGGCAGCAGGGCAGGCACGGCCTTGAGCCCGGCGAAGCGGGCAAAGCGGGTCACCCCGATCATCGGGGAGATCAGCACCAGCCGATCCGGTTTTGCCAGTGTGCCGCTCGGGTCGGCCAGCGCATCGAGCGCATATTTCACCGCCAGCGCGCCGCCGTTGGAAAAGCCCACCAGATGGAGCGGCCGCTTGCCCGGTGCCAGCAATCTGGCCTCCCGCACCGCCAGTCGGGTGGCGGCCAGCCAGGTCTCCCAATCCACATCCACGAGGCCAGCGGGCACGGTGCCGTGGCCGGGGATCCGCAGCCCCAGAGCGATAAAACCCTGCTGCTGATAGCGTCTGGCCAGATGGCGCAGGCTGTAGGGGGAGTCGGTCAGGCCGTGCAGCAGCACCGCCAGCCCTTTGACTTCCCCCTCGGGGCGCAGCAGGTAGGAGCGGTTCCAGTTCTGCTGAAAGCGGGCGGGATTGATGGGGGCGTCCTGATAGTAGCGATTGCTGGCCAGTTGCTGCTCGGGTGGTGTCTTGGCGACTACCTCGGTGGCCACCAGCTCGAACAGCTCTGCTTCGCGGGTCAGATAGGCTTGCCAGTCGCTGCGATCGAGCTCATCGGCACTGAGTTCGGGGGGCACCACTGTGTGCCACCGCTGCAGCGGCGCTGCCTGCCAGGCGAAGTAGGCGATCACCGCCCAAGCGGTCAGCAACAGCAGCAACAGGGTCAGCAGAGCACGGCGAACAAGGCGGCGAGTGTGAGCCAGCATGGTGCAATCCTTGGCGATAGGGGGTGGGGCCGCCTTTGGGCGGGCGAGTTTGGCGCAGCATCCAAGGCGCTGCCAACCGGCTTAAAGCCTAATGGAAACAAGGTGATATTTATAGTTGATGGCGTTCGTCCGCGCTGGCTGTGGGCGCCGGATCCCGCCGTTGGCATCAGGCTGGCCGTTCGAAGGCTGCATCGCGGGCCATCTGGCGCTGTGAACTTGTCCGCAGATGCCCGCTTGGGTGCTGCGAACTTGCAACTATCTGCTCCTGAAAGGGGGCAATTATGCTACTGTAGCGGCGTTTTTTGATGGATAAGCTGGCATTGGCCTTTTTTGAAGATGGAATGGTATGCAGAACTTTGACGTAGTGAATTGGCTGATGCAGCAGACTGCCTCCCCGGCGCAGCCGGAACAGGCGATGGCACAACCGGGCGCGGCCCAGACCCTGTGGCAGGTGACCCATGCTGGCTAACGAATCCATGCGCCTGAACAAATACATCAGCGAGAGCGGTATCTGCTCGCGCCGCGAGGCCGACCGCTTTATCGAGCAGGGCCACGTCTTTATCAACGGCAAGCGGGCCGGGATTGGCGATCAGGTGCAGGTTGGCGATCTGGTCAAGGTGAACGGTCAGGTGATCGAGCCGCGCGAGGCGGACAGTCTGGTGCTGATCGCCCTCAACAAGCCGGTGGGCATCGTCAGTACCACAGAGGCGGGCGAGAAGGACAACATCGTCGATTTCGTCAACCACAGCACCCGGGTCTTCCCCATCGGGCGGCTCGACAAGGATTCGCAGGGGCTGATCTTCCTCACCAACCACGGCGATCTGGTCAACAAGATCCTGCGGGCGGGTAACGATCACGAGAAAGAGTATCTGGTGACCGTCGACAAGCCGGTGACCGACGAGTTTGTGCGCGGCATGGCGGCCGGGGTGCCGATCCTCGGTACTGTGACCAAGAAGTGCAAGGTGAAGAAAGAGGCGCCGTTCGTCTTTCGCATCACGCTAGTGCAGGGGCTTAACCGCCAGATCCGCCGCATGTGCGAGTACTTCGGTTTTGAAGTGACCAAGCTGGAGCGCATTCGCATCATGAACGTCAGCCTCAAGGGGCTGCCGGTAGGCGAGTGGCGCGATCTCACCGACGACGAGCTGATCGATCTGTTCAAGCTGATTGAGGACTCCTCCTCCGAGGTGAAACCGGCCAAAGGCGACAAGCCCAAGGCGGCCAAGGCCCCTGCGGTGCCAAGCGCCAAACCGGGGCAGGGCAAGAAGCCGCGCCGCGATGACGATCACGAGATTGGCGGGCGTCCCAATGTGCCGGGCCCGGAAGCCTTCGAGAAGAAGCTGCCGGTGGGCAAGGGTGGCGCGGGCAAAGGTGCCGCCAACAAGGGCGGTGTTGGCAAAGGGGCACCCAAGGGTGGCAAACCGGCCGCAGGCAAGCCGCGCACCGCTAACACCGGACGGCAGAAGAAGGGGCGCTGAGTTCGCCCCTGAGTGGCGTCAGCCTCGTCTTGTGATCCTCAACACTGCTATCCCCAACACACCGGCCTCAGGCCGGTGTGTTGCTTTGGGCCGCAGAGCTGGCCGGGAGGGGCGTCGAAAGGGTTAGCTCGCTGGCGGTCGGTAACCCCATGACGCGGGGGTAGTGGCGCGGGTCGAGGCGCACTACCAGCAGGCTCATCAGCAGCAATCCTCCCAGTTGCCACTGCCAGGCGGCTGCGAAGTCGCCGAACAGGTGATAGAGCCGTGCCGCCACCCAGGGGCCGGTGGCGGCCAGCATAAAGCCGAAGCCCTGCATCAGGGCGCTCAGGGTGCCGGCGCGGCGCGGGTCTGGCAGGTGATCGAGCGCAATCACCATGATCAGCGAAAAACTGCCGCCAAGATCGGCGCCGCACAGCATGCACCAGAGAATGGGTGCACTGGCTGGCGCCAGCCAGAGGCCGCCAAATCCCGCCAGCTGCATGGCAATTGCCAGCGCCATCCACGGCCGCCG
>NZ_JRJY01000082.1:0-23952 GCF_000801015.1 Aeromonas sp. ZOR0001
GGCGGCTGGAGCAACAGTCCCAGCGCCTCGACGAACTCTCCAGCCGTTTGCAGCAACTGCTGCGCCAGCGGTTGCATCAGGGTGAGCGGCGCCTCACCAACCTTGAGCTGCGCCTGCAGGGCAAGAGCCCGGAGAGATTGCTGGCTGCCGGCAAGCGCCGCCACCAGCTGGCCGAGGAGCGGCTCTATGCCCTGATTGCCAAGCGGCAAGACCTTGCTAGTCACCGCCTCGCCATGCTCACCGCCCGCCTCGACGGGGTGAGCCCGCTTGCTACTCTCGGTCGCGGCTACTCCATCACCCGCACTGCGCGTGGCGAGGTCATTAGCCGCGCCGATCAGGTCAACAGTGGCGATCAGCTCATCACCACTCTGGCGCAAGGGAGCCTGCAGGTGCGGGTCGAGGGGATCGTCAAGGACTCTGCGCAGTAGGTCGGCTGCATCAAACCACCAGCCAATCCGCTATTCAGCCCGGCAATCAGCCAAAAACAAAGGCCACCACCGCAAACAGGGTGGTGGCCTTTTATATCTCGGGTGCTGTCGCCTGCTCACCCCTTGGTACGGCGCGCCACCAGGGTGAACTTGTAGTCATCGCTCTTGAAGAAGTTGCGACTGAACTCGAACACTGTGCCATCTTGCAAGAAGCCACGGGAGACCTTCTCGATAATGGGTTTGGCGGGATCGATACCGAGCGCCTCCACCACCTGCGCCGAAGGGAGCACCGGAATGATCTCCTGCTCGCTGCGGTCAATCACCAGCTGCTTCACCTCTTCGATGTAGTGGTACTTGGAACCCTGCATCACCGCATAGCTGAGATCGGGGAAGAGAGCGAGCGGCATCCAGGTCTCCTCCAGCGTTACCGCGATCTGGCGAATAAAGCGCACCCGCTTGACGTAGTAGACCAGCGCCCCTTCCAGCAGATTGAGCCGCTCGGCCAGCTCGCGGCTCGCCTTGATCACCTCGAAGGCAAGAATGTCGCTGTGAGTCTCGGCCGCCGGATCGGTCACCTTCTCATAGAGGCTGGTGAGCTGATAGATGTCGTAGTTCACCTTCTCCTGTCGCACATAGCTGCCGCTGCCCTGAATGCTCTCGATGACGTTGAGTTCGGTCAGCTGCTTGAGGGCCTGACGCACCGTCACCCGGCTCACCCCGAACTGCTCGCGCAACTCGGCTTCGGTGGGCAGGGCATCGCCGGGGGCCAGCTCCCCTTGCGCAATCCACTGCTGGATGGTGTCGGCTATCTGGCGATACATGGGTTTTTTCGACACGAAAGGCCACCTCGTCGGCTCTGCGCCATGATAAATGGAAGAGGCGCCATTCTACCCCAGTTGCCCGGCAGACAAAACGGCTCAGCCTCATTTGACCTAACAAATCACCTTGAACAAACAATACAAAAACAACACAAATAGTAAATTGTATGATACCACTCACAAAAATCAGTCGGCCGGTTTGTTAGCATCGCTGTCACTTTCACCATGACGGCTTGCTGGCAAGCCAACCTGACAGAGGATCATCATGAATCTGACCAGTCTTACCGGCCCCCATCTCATCACGTTGCAAACCCGGTTTGCCGATCGGGATGCGGCCATTCATGCCCTGGCTGATCGGCTCGATCAGGCCGGCAAGCTGCACGACAAGGCCGCCTTTCTGGCGGCGGTCATGGCCCGCGAGGCGCAGGGCCCCACCGCCCTTGGCGAAGGGCTGGCGGTACCCCACGGCAAGTGCGATGCGGTACGTGAAGCGGCCTTTGCCGTCGCTACCCTGAGCGAGGAGCTGGGCTGGGAGGGGATCGACGGCCCCGAGCCGGTCAACCTGATCTTCATGCTGGCGATCCCGACCGATCAGGCGGGCTCCACCCATATGCAGCTACTCACCACTCTCACCACCGCCCTGGTGGATGACGATACCCGCGAGGCGGTGCTGGCAGCCAAAAGTGCCGAGCAGCTGATGGCGCTGCTCGATGGTGAAGGGGATAGCGGCAAGCAACCAGCAAAAGAATACAACCTAGATACAAATAAACCCACTGTGGTCTGTGTCACCGCCTGTCCGGCGGGGATCGCCCACACCTATATGGCTGCCGAGTATCTGGAAAAGGCGGGTCGCAAGCTGGGCCTTCGAGTACTGGTCGAGAAGCAGGGCGCCAACGGCATCGAGGATCGCCTGCCGCAAGAGGCGCTCGATGCTGCGGTAGCCTGCATCTTCGCCGCCGAGGTGGCCATCAAGGAGCAGGAGCGTTTTATTGGCATCCCCCGTATCGAGACGCCGGTGGCCGAGCCCATCCGCCATGCCGAGCGGATCCTCAATGACGCGCTGGAGGCCGCCAAGGCCGGGCGCACCGCCCCGACGCCCAACACCAGCCAGAGCGACGCGCCAACCGGCAAGAAGGTGGGCCTCAAGACCGAGCTCAAGCAGGCGCTGCTGAGCGGCATCTCCTTTGCCGTGCCACTGATCGTGGCGGGCGGTACCGTGCTCGCCGTCTCTGTGCTGCTGGCCCAGATCTTCGGCCTGCAACATCTGTTTGATACCGAGAACTCCTGGCTCTGGATGTACCGAAAACTCGGCGGCGGCATGCTGGGTACCCTGATGGTGCCGGTGCTGGCGGCCTATACCGCCTATTCGCTGGCAGACAAACCGGCGCTGGGCCCGGGCTTTGCGGCGGGACTGGCCGCCAACATGATTGGCTCCGGTTTTCTCGGCGGCGTGGTCGGCGGCCTGATCGCCGGTTACCTGATGCGCTGGGTCAAGCAGCATGTGCGCCTGAGTCCCAACTTCAACGGCTTTCTCACCTTTTACCTCTATCCGGTGATCGGCACTCTGGTGGCAGGCAGCCTGATGCTGTTTGTCATCGGCCAGCCGGTAGCCTGGCTCAACAACAGCCTCACCGAGTGGCTCAACGGCCTCTCCGGCACCAATGCGCTGGTACTGGGCGCCCTGCTCGGCTTTATGTGTTCGTTTGACCTGGGTGGCCCGGTCAACAAGGCGGCCTACGCCTTCTGCCTCGGCGCCATGGCCAACGGGGTTTACGGCCCCTACGCCATCTTCGGCGCGGTCAAGATGGTTTCGGCCTTTACCGTCACCTTCTCCACCCTGTTGGCACCGCGCCTGTTCCAGACCTTCGAGATCGAGACCGGCAAGTCCACCTGGCTGCTGGGGCTGGCAGGGATCACCGAGGGCGCCATTCCGATGGCCATCGAAGATCCAATCCGGGTGATCGGCTCCTTCCTCGCAGGCTCGGTCGTTACCGGCGCCATGGTGGGTGCCATGGGGATTGGTCTCTCCACCCCGGGGGCTGGCATCTTCTCCCTCTTCCTGCTCCACGATGGCGGCCACGGCGCCCTGATGGCTGCCGCCGTCTGGCTCGGTGCGGCGCTGGTGGGCACCCTTATCTCCACTGTGGTGCTGATCGGCTGGCGCCGTCACGCCATGCAGCGCGGCACCTATCAGGTGGTCGCCGCAGAGTAAGGCTCATCTTCACTACCGATTTTTCAACAGACTATTTTTCCGCACGGCAGGCAAGGGCCGCCGTGCGTCAGCAAAGGATCATTGTCATGACAGTTTCACGAGTTCACATCACGCCGCACATGCACTGGGATCGGGAGTGGTACTTCACCACCGAGGAGTCCCGCATCCTGCTGGTCAACAATATGGCGGAGATCCTGGCGCGGCTTGAATCCGACCCCGACTACAAGTTCTATGTGCTCGACGGCCAGACAGCGGTGCTGGAGGACTACTTCGCCATCCAGCCCGAGAACAAGGTCCGGGTGAAGGCGCTGGTGGAAGCAGGCAAGCTCATCATAGGCCCCTGGTACACCCAGACCGACACCATGCAGGTGAGCGGCGAGTCCATCCTGCGCAACCTGCTCTACGGAATGCGCGACTGCCTTAGCCTTGGCGAGCCGATGAAGATCGGTTACCTGCCCGACTCGTTCGGCATGTCCTCCCAGCTGCCCCACATCTTCAACGGCTTCGGGATCGATCGGGCCATGTTCTGGCGCGGTTGCTCCGAGCGCCACGGCACCGACAAGACCGAGTTCCTCTGGCAGAGCAACGATGGCAGCGAGGTGACCGCCCAGGTGCTGCCGCTCGGCTACGCCATCGGCAAGTACCTGCCGGAAGATGAAGCGGGGCTGCGCAAGCGGCTCGAATCCTACTTCGAGGTGCTGGAGAAGGCCTCGGTGACCAAGGATATCCTGCTGCCCAACGGCCACGACCAGATGCCGCTGCAACAGAACATCTTCGCCATCATCGACAAGCTGCGGGAGCTCTACCCCCAGCGGGAATTCCACATGAGCCGCTTCGAGCAGGTCTTCGAGCGCATCGAGGCGTGCCGCGACCAACTGGCCACCCTCAAGGGGGAGTTCAACGACGGCAAATACATGCGGGTGCACCGCACCATCTCCTCCACCCGGATGGACATCAAGCTGGCCCACGCCGCCATCGAGAACAAGATCGTCAACATCCTCGAGCCGCTGGCGAGCATCGCCTGGGCACTCGGCTTCGAGTACCACCACGGGCTGCTTGAGAAGATGTGGAAGGAGATCATGAAGAACCACGCCCACGACAGCATCGGCTGCTGCTGCAGCGACAAGGTGCATCAGGAGGTGATGACCCGCTTCATTCTGGCCGACGACATGGCCGAGAACCTGATCCGCTTCTACATGCGCAAGATTGTCGACAACATGCCGGTGGCGCTGTGCGAAGACGGCGTGCAGGTGGCCGACAAGCTCTGCCTGTTCAACCTGATGCCCTTCCCCCGTCAGGAGGTGATCAACACCAGCATCCGCATTCGCGCCCAATCATTTGCCCTGCGCGATGAAGCGGGCCTGCCGGTCCCCTACTTCATCCGTGCCAGACGCGAGATTGACCCGGGTCTGGTGGACAGACAGATCGTTCACTACGGCAACTACGACCCCTTTATGGAGTACGACATCCAGCTCTGCCATCCGCTGCCCGCCATGGGTTACTGCACTCTCCATATCGAAGGCAACCAGCTGGGGCTGGAGCAGCCGGTGACGGCCAGCGGCAAGCTGCTGGAGAACGATTTTTACCGCATCGCCCTCAATGACAACGGCACTTTGCAGATCCTGGACAAGCTGCGCGGCACAACCTTCGATCAGGTGCTCACGCTGGAAGAGGGCTCCGATGATGGCGACGAATATGACTACTCGCCATCGCGGGACGAGTGGTTGCGCTACTCCACCGAGTTTGCGGTGACCCGCGAGGTTACCCATGAAGCGTGGCAGAGCATCGCTACGCTCAAACTGCGTATGGCCTTGCCGGCCAACCTCGCCGAGCGGGCCAACAGCCAGTGCAGCGGCCACCTTGATGTCACCTGCCGCATCACGCTCGCGCATCAGAGTCCGCGCATCGACATCGAGCTGGAGCTCGACAATCAGGCTGATGACCACAGGGTACGGGTGCTGATCCCCACCCCCTTCCCGAGCGATACAGTGGTCTCCGACAACCAGTTTGGCTGCATCACCCGCCCCACCCGCGACAGCGCCATGGCGAACTGGGAGGCAGAAGGGTGGAAAGAGGCACCCATTCCGGTCTGGCAGCTGATGAACTTCGTCGCCCTGCAAGATGGCAAGCAGGGGCTGGCGGTGCTGAGTGACGGTCTGCGCGAGTTTGAAGTGATCGGCGAGCAGTGCGACACCCTGGCACTCACCCTGCTGCGCGGGGTCGGCGTACTCGGCAAAGAGGAGCTGCTGCTGCGCCCGGGTCGCCCCTCCGGCATCAAGCTGCCCACCCCGGACTCTCAGGTACGTGGCAAGCTAAGCTGCCGTTTTAGCCTGCTGGCGTTTGCCGGTGATCACATCAGCGCCAACGTGATGCAGGCGGCGCGCAGCTACCTCACTCCGGTGCGCTGCTACAACAAGATCCCGTTCGATGCCATGAAGCTCAACAAGGCGAGCTTCACCACCCCGCTCCACTTCAGTCTGCTCGCCATGGATCCGTCCGGTCCGGTGCTGAGCGCCCTGAAAAAGGCCGAGGATGAAGAGGCGCTGGTGATCCGGGTCTACAACCCGAGCGAACAGGCGGTACTGGAGGGTGGCAAAGTGAGCTGCGAACACGCCCTGATCGACTGGCAAGCGGTACGGATGGATGAACAACCCCTGCCCCTTGAACTGGCCGCTGGCGAGTTTGGCGAGCTGGCGCCGTGCCACTCCCGCAGCGTGCGCTTTCGGGTGGCTCGCGGCTAACGGTCGGTAACACCCACAGGTAGCAACAGGTGAGGGAGGCGCATCCCCTCCCCGCCTGTTTATCCCTTCAAGCTGGCCTGCCCCGCTTGATAAAGACATAAAAAAATCCCCGCCAATTGGCGGGGATTTTTATTGGGCTCTGCTTCATCCCGCGAGCGGGAGAGCACGCTTAGCTGGCCTTGCGCAGGATCTGCTCAAGGTAGTCAGAGAAGCGGTGACCGTGATGCTCCAGCAGTTTCGGGAACATGGAGATGGAGGTCATGCCCGGGAAGGTGTTGATTTCATTCAGCAGGATCTCCCCCTCCTCGGTCAGGAAGAAGTCGATGCGCGAGAGATGGGTCAGCTTCAGCTGACGGAACGCCTTGAGGGCATACTCGTGGATCGCATCGGCCTGCGCCTGGGTCAGCCCCTCGGCACGCAGTGCCGTCTCGGTATGGCTGGCACTGCTGTACTTCTCTTCATAGGTGTAGAACTTGTCCTGCGGCACGCAGATTTCGCCCGGATAGGTGGCCACCAGCTCGTCACCGTACTGGTAAACCGCTACTTCCAGCTCGCGCGGCTTGACCGCCTTCTCAATCAGTACCTGCTCGGAGTAACCGAAAGCATCGGCAATGCCCTTCACCAGATCCGCTTCGTTGCTGGCGGAGTAGCAGCCAACGGAAGAGCCCTGGGAGGCCGCCTTGATAAAGACCTTGCCCCACTTGGCCAGCGCGGCTTTGGCCTCGGCCAGCGCCGCCTCATTTTGCTCGGTCAGGAACAGGTACGGGGTGTTGGGAATACCGATAGCGGAGAGCCACAGCTTGGTGCTGATCTTGTTGAAGCAGATCTTGCTCGCCTCGGCATCGCAACCGAGATAAGGCAATCCGGCCAGCTCGAGGAAGGATTGCAGATCGCCGGTCTCACCCGGGTAGCCGTGGATGCAGG
Organism: Aeromonas sp. ZOR0001; assembly: GCF_000801015.1. Lineage (NCBI taxonomy): Bacteria > Pseudomonadati > Pseudomonadota > Gammaproteobacteria > Aeromonadales > Aeromonadaceae > Aeromonas > Aeromonas sp. ZOR0001. The sequence continues at coordinate 7,124 of NZ_JRJY01000082.1, forward strand.
GCACCACGTAATCCACCGGACGGGCCACGCTGTCAAACGAAAGCAGCTTGTCGAGCCCCAGCTTGCACTCGCGGCCATCGGCACTGAGCCAGCGATCGGCGAACATCTCGACGCGGGTCACTTCGACACCGGGCAGAAGGCCCAGTTGTTGCTCGAGGAAATTGGCGCTGCGCAGAGAAACTTCGTGCTCTGAGCCACCGCCGCCGCACAGCAGCAAGACATGCATGTTCTTCATTAGATGTGATCCCTTGGGAAAAGCGGCCTCGTCATGACCATTTGATAAGCCAACCACCATAAAAACCGGACGAAGCCAGATACGAACATAAGTGCGCGCCAGTGTAGCAAGGGAGATCAACCCTTGTCAGCTGATGGGAGACCCATGACCCCACTTCTTGCAGTGAAAAGTCTCCCCTGTGTCAAAATCGGGACACATTGCCCCTCAGCGCGGGGGATCGACCCTTCCCATGCCGTTGCCATTGACCCGAAACCAGCCGGCAATGCTGTAGCGCTCCTGATTGGCAGGCAGCACCTCGTGGGGAAACTCCTCGGAGAGAAACATGACCAGCCGCCCCCCCTTGGGGCTCACATCCATCAGAAACTGCTCCTTGTCGTCATACATGCGCAGCACTCCACCCGCTTCGGGCAGCCAGTCGTTGTTGAGGTAAAACACGGTGGTAAGACGGCGGTTGGAGCGACCGGCAAAGGCATCCCGATGGGTAGCGTAAAAATCCCCGCTGCGATAGCGGGCGAAGTGGGCCTCGTAGTCGAACAATCCCAGCATCAGCATCCGGTTGGCGGCAAGACGCAGGGACTCCATCCGGGCGAGGTAGTCGGCCACCGGCGCACCGAAGGAGGACTCCAGCCAGTGGATCTGGTCACGGCGAATATCGGGATTGCCCTGGTGCAGGGCGTCACGGCCGATCCCGGCCGGTTGCCATTCGCTTGGCAAACAGGCTTTGAGGGCATCCACCTCGGCGGCGGTCAAAAAATCATCCACTATCACCCATCCCCGGGTGTAAATGGCATCCATGGCAGCTTGATAGTCCAAGATTGGCTCACAATGAGTGGAAAGAGGGCGCTTTGTAGCGACTTACCGGCAAAGTCACAAACCGGTTTGCTTCTCTTGAGAAGTCCCAACATCAATACGCGAGTTGCTGCCCACCGCCCCGCATTTTTGTCGCCAGTTGTGATCCCGCCCTGCCAAAGAGCGTATTGGCTGTCGAAACTGTGATGGCCCTTGCAATCGGGACGAGGAGGCGCCGCGGCCTCCTTGCGGTGCCAAGAGCCAGCCGATACCGTATCCGCATAGCCATGTTGCTGTTCATCCGGCGCTTGTCTCTGTCACCGACCGAACCACTCACGGCACAACCCGCGCATCACCCACGAAAGGATCTTCTCATGCCTCTGCCCGATCTCACTTTGCAACGACTGGATGGTACCCCCTACCCGCTGACTCAACTGGCGGGCAAGGTGGTGCTGGTGGTCAATGTGGCCAGTCGCTGCGGTTTTACTCCCCAATATGAAGGGCTGGAAACGCTCTATCGGGAGCTCGGCCCCAAGGGGCTGGTGATTTTGGGCTTCCCCTGCAACCAGTTTGGCAATCAGGAGCCGGGGGATGCGGACGAGATCGCCCGCTTCTGCTCCCTCGACTATCCGGTCACCTTCCCCATCATGGCCAAGTGCGATGTCAACGGTGAGCATGCCCACCCCTTCTATCAGTGGCTCAAGCAACAGAAACCGGGCTTTCTTGGGCTGGAAAACGTCAAATGGAACTTCACCAAGTTCCTGATCGACCGCGATGGCAATGTGGTAGAGCGTTTCGCCCCCCAGGCCAAACCGGAGAGTCTGGCCGAGCAGATCCGGGAGATGCTCTGATGCTCCCGCACCGTTTTACGCCACTGCGTTGAACGATTCTATGGCGGCCGGTGCGACAGCTACTGCGCAGCGGCCGCTCTTTTGCTATATTACGGCCCCACTATCTTTTCCATATCGTGGCTGGCCCCAACATGCTGGCTGCCCGTTGAGCCAAAGGCTCATCTCAGGAGTTTCTCTCGAACATGTCATTCAACGAACTGGGTCTGTCTCCGCATATTCTGCGGGCCGTCAAGGAGCTGGGTTACGAACAGCCAACCCCCATCCAGCAGCAAGCGATTCCGGCCATTCTGGCCGGTCAGGATGTGCTCGGCGGCGCTCAGACAGGCACAGGCAAAACGGCCGGTTTCACCCTGCCGATGTTGCAGCGTCTGCTGGCCAACCACGGTCGTGGCCGTCGTCAGGTGCGCGCACTGGTACTGACCCCGACCCGCGAACTGGCGGCACAGGTGGGCGAGAGCATCATCAAGTATGCCCACCACCTGCCGTTCAAGACGCTGATCGCCTATGGCGGTGTCAGCATCAAGCCCAATCTGGACGCCATCAAGCTGGGGGTAGACATTCTGGTCGCCACCCCGGGCCGTCTGCTGGATCTGCTGACCCAGGGCGCCCTGACCCTGAGCCAGCTGGAAGTGCTGGTGCTGGATGAAGCGGATCGCATGCTCGACATGGGCTTTATCGTCGACATCCGCCGCATCATGAAGGCTCTGCCCGCAGAGCGGCAAACCCTGCTCTTCTCTGCCACCTTCTCAAACGACATCAAGGCGCTGGCGGATGACCTGCTGAACGACCCCACCCTGATCGAGGTGGACCCCAGCAATACTGCCGCCGAGCAGGTGACCCAACGCATCATTCAGGTGGATCGGGAACGCCGCCGCGAGCTGCTCTCCCACATGATTGGCCGTGGCAACTGGCAACGGGTGCTGGTGTTTGTTCGCACCAAGCAGATCGCCGACCGCCTCGCCCAGCAGATGCAAAAAGATGGCCTCAATACCGTGGCGATCCACGGTGACAAGAGCCAGGGTGCCCGCAACCGGGCGCTGGCCGATTTTCGCAGTGGCGAGGTGCGGGTGCTGGTAGCGACCGATATCGCCGCCCGCGGTCTGGACATCGATCAACTGCCCTACGTGATCAACTTTGAACTGCCCCAGATGGCGGAGGATTACATCCACCGTATCGGCCGTACCGGCCGCGCTGGTCGTGGCGGTGAGGCCATCTCGCTGGTCAGCCAGGACGAGCTGGGTCAGCTCAAGGCTATCGAAGCCCTGATCGGCCAATCCCTGACCGTGGAGATCCTGGAAGGGTATGAGCCAAGCGGCAAGCCGAGTCGCCAGACTCTGCCGGGCAGCAAGCCGGTGCAGAACCCGCCCCGGGCTCGCGGCCATGCCAACGCCAAGAGCAGCAATGCCAAGGGCAAGCCGGCCGCGGGCAAGGGCAAAGCCAAGGGTGATGCAGCCAAGAAACCCGCCCCGGCCCGCAAGCGGGAAGTGGTGGGCGAGGATATCGGCTTTACTCCGATGCGCCGCCTGCCCAAGGCGATGCGCGACAGCTATCAGGAGAGCAGCGACGAGTAAGCTCGCGCGACGCTAACTGCCAAGCCAAAAGAGGGAGCCTGCAAGGCTCCCTCTTTCGTTATGGATCGCTCGGAGCCATGCAAGTGCTCCGTGCAAATGCTCCGCTCGGGCTCAAACCAGCGAATGGCGCACCGCAGCGGTACCATGGCTGGGCGGCGCAGAACCATCGAGCGGATTGAGCTGCAAGAACTCGAACAAGCCAGCCTGCATATTGACGTTCCAGAAGCGTCCGGCGAGGGTGAGTTGCAACCGTGCGCTCCCGATCTCGGCCAGCCCGTGCTGCTGCCAGGCTGCAAAAAGCGGCATCAGATGGGTCAGCAAAGGCGCTGGCAGACGATCCAGCGCCAGCACACCGCTGTCGAGGGCGCCACGCAGCAGACCGTCCATCCTTGCATTGGGATTGCGTCCCATCACCATCCCGGGTGCCCGCTTGCCACTGGCCAGCGCGTCGTGCCAGGGGGCCAGATCCCGCCCATACATCAAGCCGTGGCCAAGAATGCTGCCCCCTGCCCCGGCACCAAAGGGGAGGATCTCCGCACCGCGCTTGGCCATCTGGTTATAACGACTCTGCTCGGCCGGACTGCGCCGCCAGTGGCTGCAAGAGAGACGCTCCCAGCCGTGAGCTTCCAGTTGCGCCCCGCCATAGGCATACATGGCCGCCCGCTGCTGGCCATCGGCGAGCCAATCCAGGGTGCCCTTCTCCTGCGCCCGCTCCAGATTGGTGCCCTGCATGGCGATGAGCTGGTAGAGATCGACCCCGTGTACACCGCTCGCCATCACATCGCGGATATCCTGCTGCCACACGGCATCATCCTGACCGGGCAGACCAAAGATAAGATCCGCCACGATCACAGCCGCATCATCCCGGGTCAGCTCACCCAGACGGGTCAGCAGCGTCTCCCTGTCATCGAAACGGGCCGCCTGCTGACGCACCCGGGTATCAAAGCTCTGCACCCCGAATGAGAAGCGGTTGAAGCCCCCCACCAGCGCCACCTGCCATTTCTCATCATCAAAGCCGTTGAGACGCCCCTCCAGTGTCACCTCGGCATCCGCCGCCAGCGGAAAACGGCGGATCACGGCAGCCAGCATGGCCAACTCGTCGGCGCTCATGTCGGTCGGCGTACCGCCCCCCACATAGACGGCTGAAAATGGCATGCTCTGCGCCAGCGGGGTGTCAGCCGCCTTCGCAAGAGAGGTACAGAGGGCGTTGACATAGCGGTTGATCCGCGCCGGATTGGCGCCATTTTCAAAGAAATTGCAGAAGCTGCAGCGCTTGCGGCAAAACGGAATATGGATGTAGAGGGCGCGCTCCTCAGCTTCACTCTCTCGCTGCCACCAACTCTGCCAGCCAGCCTCATCCAGCGGGAGGGGGCGCATCCCTCCCCGACTGGCGTGAGCCGAGGTCTTGGCGCTAAAAGCAAACTTGAGGGGATCCGGCGTGGCAATACCGGTCATGGAAGGGGTCAGATTCATGATGGTCACTATTATCAGCAAATAATGACAATGATAACGATTATCGTTACTGGCAATTTGTTCTGGATCAACCCGAGGAGCAGCCCCCCTCCCGAAAGGCATTTTGGCAACCTGCATTACCGATCTGCTTAACAGATTATTTACTCAAGAGTGGTTATCGTGTGCCGATAGAGAACCATCTCCCGCCGTTTCTTCGTCTACGATCAAGATGATACGGGATCACATAACAACACCAAGCGCATGGAACTTGCCCAAAATGCATAACCTCTCCTTGAACTGGAAAATATTCCTCCCTCTTGCGCTGGTCATCAGCACCACCTTTGGCCTCTGCTTCGAACTCTCCGCCTGGCTGCAACGGGATCTCGCCATCCGGCTGGCAGAGGAGAAGGTTGAGAGCATGGCCAACACCTATATGGATCAGGTGAACGTACTGATGATGACAGGTGGCATGGCCAACCGGCAGATAGTGCAGACCAAACTCAAGAGTGAAGCGGGCATTGTTGAAGCCCGTCTGGTGCGCGCGCCAGCAGTAAGCAACCTGTTTGGCCCGGGCCACCCGGATCAGAAAGCGCAGGATCCCCTCGATGAGCGAGCCATCAATCAGGGCGAAGCCATTCTGGAGCAGCAGGGCAACCTGCTCACCTTGATCAAACCGTTCAAAGCCTACAAGGAGTATCGCGGTACCCAGTGCCTCACCTGTCATCAGGTCAATGAGGGGACCGTGATGGGGGCGGTGCGGATCAGTTATGACCTCAGCCACACCTTCGGCGAGATCCGCCACAACAACCTGATCCTGAGCGGCAGCCTGGCCGCCGTCTTTAGCCTCGGCTTCGGCTTGCTCTGGTGGGTATTGCAACGCTACGTGAAACACCCTCTGCGCCAGCTGCAGCTCACCATGATCCGGATGGCCAAAGAGCGCGACCTCGCCCTCCCTCTGGTCAATCACAGCCGGGATGAACTGGGCCAGATGACCCGCGCCGTCAATGACATGGTGCAGGGATTCCGCCACAGCCTGCAGGAAGTGGAAGGGGCAACCCACCAGCTCTATCAGGAGTCAAACCAGATCCGTCAGGTGGCGACCCAGACCGAAAACTCGGCCCGCCAGCAAGAGGGGATGACCACCCAGGTCGCCGCCGCCGTCAGCGAGCTGGCCGCCAGCTCTCATGAAGTACGTGAACATGCCCGCCACAGCGCCGAGCTCTCCGCCCTCACCAATCAGGATGCCGCCGACACCAGTCGCCTCGCCCAGCACTCCATCACCGATATGGGCGAGATGTCGGCAGAGATCGATCGGGTGGATCAGGTGATCCAGCAGCTCGACAGCCGCTGCCTGGCGGTTGACGGTGTGCTCGAGGTGATCAAGGGGATTGCCGATCAGACCAACCTGCTGGCCCTCAACGCTGCGATTGAAGCAGCCCGGGCAGGTGAGCAAGGCCGTGGCTTTGCGGTAGTAGCCGATGAAGTGCGGGCCCTCTCCAACCGCAGCCGCGCCGCCAGCGAAGAGATCTCACAGATGATCGCCGCCCTGCAAAATGAGGCCCAGAGCGCAGTTACGGTGATCGGGGATGCAAAAAGCAAAGCCGATGAGAGCATCAGCAAGACCGAAGCGACCCTGGCAGCCATGCAGAACATCATCGAGCGCATCGCCCGCATCAACGACCTCAACGCCCAGATGGCGCAGTCGGCCGAAGAGCAGGACAGGGTCTGCCATGAGGTAGACAGCTCGGTGAGCGATATTCGCAACACCTCCAACGACACCCTGGGTCAGGCGCACGCCGCCAATCTCGCCAGCATCCAGCTGGTGGAGCAGTGTCAGAAACTGGAGGCGCTGCTGAAAACCTACCGTTGGTAATCAACTTCACCAACGAAAAAGCGCGACCCGAGGGTCGCGCTTTTGCTTTATGGATTCGATTTGGCCGAATGGCATCGTTGCTGTTCCAGCGGCGCGTTGAGGATTAACAGCGCCGCCGGGATGGTTTTAGCGGGCGTTACGGGTTGCGACGGCATCCGCCAGGTTGCGCAGCAACACTTCGGTATCAGCCCAGCCGATGCAGGCATCGGTGATGCTCTGGCCGACGGTGAGTTCACACCCTTCCACCAGATCCTGACGCCCTTCCACCAGATGGCTCTCCACCATCACACCAAACACCGCCTTGCTGCCGGCACGCAGCTGACCGGCTACGTCTTCTGCCACCACCATCTGGTTCTTGAACTGCTTGCTGCTGTTGGCATGACTAAAGTCGATCATCACCTTCTGCGGCAGACCGGCTTTCTCCAACCCCTTCACAACTTCGCTGACATGGGCCGCGCTGTAGTTCGGCTCACGACCACCACGCAGGATGATGTGACAGTCCGGGTTGCCGCGGGTCGCCACGATGGCGGAGTGACCGTATTTGGTGACCGACAGGAAGTGGTGCGGCGCACTGGCAGCGCCAATGGCATCGATGGCAACCTTGATGGTGCCGTCAGTGCCGTTCTTGAAGCCCACCGGACAGGAGAGGCCGGAGGCCAGCTCGCGGTGTACCTGGGATTCTGTGGTACGGGCACCGATAGCGCCCCAGCTCATCAGGTCCGCCACATATTGCGGGGTGATCATGTCGAGGAACTCGGAGGCAGTCGGCAGCCCCATGTCGTTGAGATCCAGCAACAGCTTGCGACCAATGCGCAGACCGTCGTTGATCTTGCAGCTATTGTCGAGGTACGGATCGTTGATCAGCCCCTTCCAGCCCACTGTGGTGCGCGGTTTTTCGAAGTAGACCCGCATCACGATCTCCAGCTGACCTTTCAGCTCGTCGCGCAACGCCTTGAGGCGCTTGCCGTACTCCAGCGCGGCGACCGGATCATGGATGGAGCAAGGACCAATCACCACCAGCAGACGATCATCTTCGCCGGCCAGGATATTGTGAATGGCCTGACGGGATTCAAAAACGGTGGACGAGGCAACCTCGGTAGCCGGAAACTTCTCAAGCACCGCAACCGGGGGTAATAACTCTTTGATTTCACTGATACGAACGTCGTCGGTTTGATGCTGCATGACAAGGCTTCCTGCTAGATGACTGCGATTAGGAAATCTCAACATAGCCCGCGACAGCGCATGTGTAAATAGGAAATTACAGCAATCACAAAACTATTTTATATGACAATCTTGCAAGTTATTGAAATGATGCTATGCGAAATGGAAGTGCGGATGAGGAGGGCAAAAAGGCCCGCTCAGCGCGGGCCCGAAGCGTCGGTGGTGACGGTTTTGTCAGTGATCAGCCACGCTGGCTGATACTGGCCAGCTTGTCGAAGTAATCCGGGAAGGTCTTCGAGGTGCACTTGGGATCATTGATGGTGACCGGGGTATCCGAGAGCGCCACCAGCGAGAAGCACATGGCGATACGATGATCGTTGTAGGTATCGATCTCGGCATGCTTGAGCTGGGTCGGCGGGGTCACGGTGATAAAGTCATGCCCCTCCTCCACTTCGACGCCCAGCTTGCGCAGCTCGGTCGCCATGGCGTGCAGACGATCGGTCTCCTTCACCCGCCAGTTGTAGATATTGCGAATGGAGGTCGGCCCCTCGGCAAACAGCGCAGCAACGGCGATGGTCATAGCCGCATCGGGAATATGGTTCATGTCCATATCCACTCCGTGCAGCTGTGCCTGCTCCGCCTCGATGAAATCATCGCCCCAGGTGATGCGCGCGCCCATCTTCTCCAGCACATCGGCGAAGTGGATATCACCCTGAATGCTGTACTTGCCGATGCCGGTGACCCGCACCTTGCCCTTGATGGCGCCCGCTGCGAGGAAGTAAGAGGCGCTGGAGGCATCCCCTTCCACCAGAAAGTCACCCGGACTGATGTAGGTCTGGTTGCCCTTGATGTAGAACAGCTTGTAGTTGTCGTGCTCGATGACCACCCCGAACTGCTTCATGATGTGCAGGGTGATGTCGATGTAGGGCTTGGAGACCAGCTCCCCCTTGATATGGATCCGGGTATCACCGGCCGCCATCGGCGCTGCCATCAAAAACGCGGTCAGGAACTGGCTGGAGACGGAGCCATCGACGTGCACATCGCCGCCCCACAGCCCCTTGGCATCCACCACCAGCGGCGGATAACCATCGTGTTTGAGGTACTGGATATGGGCACCTGCTTCACGCAGAGCATCCACCAGATGGCCGATGGGACGCTCTTCCATGCGCGGCTCGCCGCCCAGAGTATATTCACCTGAGCCGAGGCACAGGGCGGCGCAGAGCGGTCGCATCGCAGTACCGGCGTTGCCGAGGAACAGATTGACCGGCTCTTTCACCGCAAAGCTGCGACCCAGACCCTGCACGGTACACTCGGTCTTGTCGGCGGAGAGCTTGTACTTGACCCCGAGCTGGGTCAGCGCAGCCAGCATATGACGAATGTCATCGCTGTCGAGCAGGTTGGTCAGACGGGTGGTGCCACGAGCCAGCGCCGCCAGCAGCAGCGCACGGTTAGAGACACTCTTGGAGCCGGGCAGATTGACCTCACCGGCCACACGAGAAATGGGTTCCAAACGCAACGAATTCATAGACTTCCTGTGCTATCTCAAAAATAAACGCCTGTCCGGACGTTAACAGCCTGCGTCCCGCTCGGCAAGGGCACTTTCAGGGGAAATCGCACGGCAAACGCCAGCGCGCTGGTTCTGTTGAAAAAAAGACGCCGGGTATCCCCGGCGTCTTGAATCACTGCAATAGCTGGAAGCGGCTCACGAGTTGTCATGAGAGGCCGCCAGCAAGCACGTATGTACTTTCTTTTCAGCCGTGGCGCTTGGCAAAGCCATCCATAAAACTCACCAGGGCCTTCACTCCCTCCAGCGGCATGGCGTTGTAGATGCTGGCGCGCATGCCACCGACGATGCGGTGCCCTTTGAGGGCCAGCAGGCCAGCTGCTTCCGATTCGGCCAGGAACTGCTTGTCCAGCTCGGCATTTTTCAGCTGGAACGGGATGTTCATCCGCGAACGGCAGCTGACATCCACCTGATTGCCGTAGAAGCTCGACTGATCGAGATAGTCATAGAGGAAGTCGGCCTTCTCCTTGTTGCGCGCTTCCATCGCCTCGAGGCCACCCTGTTCTTTCAGCCACTCGAACACCAGGCCGGCCAGATACCAGGCGTAGGTGGGCGGCGTGTTGAACATGGAGTCGTTCTTGGCGGTGAGCTGATAGTCAAAAATCGAGGGGACATCGGCTCTGGCCTGATCCAGCAGGTCATCGCGCACGATGGCGATGGCAAGCCCGGACGGCCCGATATTCTTCTGAGCACCTGCATAGATGATGCCAAAGCGGCTCACGTCGAGAGGACGGGAGAGAATGGTGGAGGAGAGATCCGCCACCAGCGGCACCTCGCCAGTGGCCGGGATGTCGAACATCTCGATGCCGTCAATGGTTTCGTTCGGGCAGTAGTGAACATAGGCCGCATCGGCGCGAAACGCCGGGGTCGGCAGCAGGTGGGAGATCCCCTGTTCGTTCTTGGCAACCCCCTGGAAGGTCTGGATATCGCCATACTTTTTGGCTTCATCCACCGCGCTCTGGGACCAGACGCCGGTCAGCAGGAAGTCCGCCTTCTTGTTGGCCCCGCCCAGCAGGTTCATGGGTACGGCAGAGAACTGACCGCGGCCTCCACCGTGCATGAAGAGCACCTTGTAGTTGTCCGGCACCGCCAGCAGTTCGCGCAGATCCGCTTCGGCCTTCTCGGCAACCGCCATGTAGGGCTTGCCGCGATGGGAAAGCTCCATGACCGAGGCTCCCAGCCCCTGAAAATTACAAAATTCGCGCTGGGCGCGCTCCATGACTTCAACCGGCAGCATGGCGGGGCCGGCGCAGAAGTTGTAAATCTGTTTGCTCATGACGCTTTCCGTGAGTGGATGAGAGTAATCGATGACTTGTCAGGTTTTACACAAGAGCAGCCAGCGGATCAAAGGCTTTTTGGGAGCTGGCTCAACCTTTTACCGTCACTCTGCATCCCCCTTGCAGTAGAAAAAGCCCTGAACGGGTCAGGGCTTGCAGGGAACATGCACAGAAATGGCGGGCAGAGCGCATAAACGACCACAGCTCAGCCATTTCTGACAAATTTACAGTTTGGCGGTGAGCTCCGGCAGCAGAGTGAAGAGATCCCCCACCAGCCCGTAGTCCGCCACCTGAAAGATGGGGGCATCGCTGTCCTTGTTGATGGCCACGATCACCTTCGACTCCTTCATCCCCGCCAGATGCTGGATGGCCCCCGAAATACCGACCGCGATATAGAGCTCGGGCGCCACCACCTTGCCGGTCTGCCCCACTTGCAGATCGTTGGCGACATATCCCGCATCAACGGCGGCTCGCGATGCCCCCACCGCCCCACCCAGCTTGTCGGCCAGCGCCTCAATCAGGGCAAACTGCGCCTTGGAGCCCAGTGCCCGGCCACCGGAGACCACCACCCGGGCGGCGGTCAGTTCGGGCCTGCTGGAGCGCACCGCGCGGCGCTCGACCAGCCGGGTACGACCAGCGAATTCGGGCACGGCCAAGCGTTCGATGAGAGCCTGCCCGCCTGTCGCCGCCTTGGCAAACGCGGTGGCCCGTACCGTCATCACTTTGACGGGCGCCGAGCTTGCCACTCTGGCAATGGCATTGCCCGCATAGATGGGGCGCAGGAAGGTGTCGCTGCTCTCGATAGCCGTCACCTCGGAGAGCATCTCCACCCCAAGCCGGGCCGCCACCTGTGGCAGCAGCGCCTTGCCCATGGCACTCGCCGCCATCAGGCAGTGGCTGTAACCTTCGCACCAGCAGGCCAGCAGCTTGTCGACTCCATCCAGCAGCCCGTCGGCCAGCAGGGGATGTTCGGCAAGCAGAACCTTGTCGACGCCGCCAATGGCAGCCGCCTGTTCACCCGCCTCGGTCAGCCCCTGCCCCAGCAACAGCAGGTCAACCTGACCGCCGATTGAGCCGGCTGCGGTCACCAGTTGTGCCACGTTGTCGGCCAGATGGCCCTGATGATGTTCGGCAATGATCAGCACGCTCATGGCAGCACCTTCGCTTCGTGTTTGAGTTTGTCCACCAGCTCGTCCACCGAGCCCACCTTGATCCCTGCGCTGCGGACTGGCGGCGCCATCACCCCGAGCAAACGGGTCTGATTGGCCACCTCAACGGCGAGTGTCGAGAACGGGGCGCTATCAAGCGGCTTGCGCTTGGCCTTCATGATGTTGGGCAGCGAGGCAAAGCGCGGTTCATTCAAACGCAGATCGGCGCTCACCACCGCAGGCAACGGCATGCCCAGGGTCTCGAGGCCACCGTCGATTTCGCGGGTCACCAGCAGCTCAGCAGCTTCCACCTTGAGGGCGGACGCGCAGGTCGCCAGCGGCCAATCATTGAGGGCAGCCAGCATCTGGGCCACCTGATTGTTGTCTGAATCGATGGACTGCTTGCCGAGCAGCACCAGATCCGGCTGCTCCTGCTCACACACCTTGTGCAAGGCGCGGGCAACCGTCAGCGGGGCGAGCGTCTCATCGGTGACATAATGCAGCGCCCGATCCGCCCCCAGCGCCAGCCCATGGCGCAGTTGCTCGGCGGCAGCGTCAGGGCCAAAGGTCACCACCACCAGCTCGCTGGCAACCCCGGCTTCCCGCAGCCTGACCCCCTCCTCCACCGCAATTTCACAAAAGGGGTTGATCCCCATCTTCACATTGGCGAGCTCCACGTCGGAGCCGTCTCCCTTCACCCGGATCTTGACGTTGTAGTCGACTACCCGTTTGATCGCGACCAGCAGCTTCATGGGGTCATGCCTCGTCTCTTTGGATTGAATTCATTAGTGTGCCTCTGCGTTTGTTGCAGTACGCTCTTCCCTGATTTTTTGCTTTTTCTTGCTCAGTTTTGCTTACAACCGCTTTACGTTTACGTAAACTACCAGCATTACCCTAGGCCAACCAGAGCGCAGAGGCAAGATGGAACGGGAAGCAATGGAATTTGATGTCGTCATCGTTGGCGGCGGTCCGGCAGGGCTCAGTGCAGCCATCGCCCTGAAACAGCAGGATGCCACTCTCTCTGTCTGTCTGCTGGAGAAGGGAGCGGAAATTGGCGCCCATCTGCTCTCCGGCGCCCTGTTTGACCCCGTCGCCTTGCAAGAGCTGCTGCCGGATGGCTGGCAGCAAGCGCCGCTCGGCGTGCCGGTCAGCGACGATCAGGTTCATCTGCTGCAAAGCGAGCAACACTCTCTGCAACTCCCCGCCTGGGCGGTGCCGCCCCGGATGCACAATGAGGGCTGTCACATCATCAGCCTCGGCAATCTCTGCCGCTGGCTCGGCCTGCAGGCGGAAAAACTGGGAGTCGAAATATACCCGGGATTTACCGCCAGCGAACTTATCATGGAAGCGGGTCGGGTCAAGGGGGTGATCACCGGCGATCTGGGGCTGGATCGGGCGGGCAATCCAAAAGCTGATCATGTGCCCGGCATGGCGCTGCTCGGCCGCTACACCCTCTTTGCCGAAGGGGCCCGCGGTCATCTCGGCAAGCAGCTGATCGCCACATTCAATCTGACAAGCCCTGCCCAGCCCCAGCACTATGCCATCGGCTTCAAGGAGCTGTGGCAACTGCCAGCAGGTCGGGGCAACCCGGGACAGGTGCTGCACGGCAGTGGCTGGCCCCTTGGCAAGCAGGGGGGCGGCAATAGCCACGGTGGCTTCTATCTCTATCACATGGAGGGGGATCAGGTGGCGGTCGGGCTGATTGTCGATCTCAACTACCAGAATCCCTGGCTCAGCCCGTTCGACGAATTCCAGCGCCTCAAGCATCACCCGCTTATCGCCGGCGTGTTGCAAGGTGGGGAGCGCATCAGCTATGGCGCCCGCGCCATCACCAAGGGGGGCTGGCACGCCCTGCCCCGTATGCACTTCCCGGGCGGCCTGCTGATCGGTTGTGATGCGGGCACTCTCGACTTTTCCCGCATCAAGGGGATCCACACCGCCATGAAGTCCGGCATGCTGGCGGCAAAAACCGTCGCGATGGCCCTGCGGGGGGGCGATGAGGGAGGCCGGGATCTGGCCCAGTATGGTGACGAGCTGCACCAGAGCTGGCTGGCCCGCGAACTCAAGGCGGCGCGCAACTTCGGCGCGGCGCTTCACCGCTATGGTCCCTGGTTGGGCGGTGCCTTCAACTTGCTGGAGCAACGGCTGTTTGGCGCAAACTCGCCCTTCAGGCTGCTCGATAAGGCTCACGACTACCGTCAGCTGCGCGTGGCCAGCCGCTGCGAGCCCATCCATTATCCCAAACCCGATGGCAAGCTGAGCTTTGACAAGCTCTCGTCTGTGTATCTGGCCAACACAAGTCACGACGAGGATCAACCTTGCCACCTCAAGCTGCAGGACGAGCGCATTCCGGTCGAGGTCAATCTGCCCACCTGGGCCGAACCCGCCCAACGCTACTGCCCGGCAGGGGTGTTTGAAGTGCTTGAAATGGAAGGCGCGGCCAAACTGCAGATCAACGCCGCCAACTGCATCCACTGCAAAACCTGCGATATCAAGGACCCCAGTCAAAACATTATCTGGACGCCGCCACAGGGGGGCTCCGGGCCCAATTATCCGAATATGTGATGAAGCGGGGCAGCGGCAACAAGCAGCCCCAGCTAGCCCTCCCCCAGCCAAAGGCTGGGTTCTACCCCGCATAGCCACTCAGGTGATCCGACCTCGCTGTTTTTTTGAACAAACAAGCTGAATCCCTGATGAATAGCCCCTGACAAGCGCGGCCCGCCCCTGTATAGTTCGCCGCATTCAGGTTTTCCATCGGCCCGATCTGCTTATCCACGGGATCGCCTTCTGCAGCGATCTAAGGCCGCATGACCTGTGCAACCATCCCTGATTACCCATGACTTTTTAAGGGGGGACAGATGATCACCGCCTACATTCTCAATAACAAGGTGCTGGACATAGTCACGCTCGGGCCTGACGACATAGTACCTGACAACACGGTCTGGCTGGATGCCTATAAGCCGGACACGGCAGAGCGAGAATGGTTGACGGGCCTGTTCCTGGAAGAGGTCCCCGACAAGGAAGAGCTCGACGACATCGAAGCATCCGCCCGTTTTTACTGGGATACCGATGGTCTGCACATTCACTCCCTGTTTCCCCAGCGGATCGGTCGTGACACCAAGGGTGTCCACGTCTCCTTTACCCTGCGCAACAACCTGCTGATCAGCATTCGTGAAGATGACATCGGGCTGGTGCGCCTGCTGCGCCACTATATGCGCCAGGATCGGCTGGAGGTGGAGGATGCCCTCGACATCCTGCTGGAAGTGCAAAACCTCAAGGTGGAGTACCTCTCCGACCTTATCGAAGATGGTTACAAGACCTTGGAAAACACCGCCGATCAGATCTTCGAGCCGGATCAGATCAACCCCATGCTGAAAGAGTTGATGGCACAGGAAGAGGCCAACGGCCAGATCCGTCTCTCTCTGCACGATACCCGCCGCGCCCTGCGCTTCCTCAAACGCAGCCTGCGCCAGCGCATGAGCCTTGAGCAGAACAAGTGGATCGACGAGATGCTGCACGACGTGGAATCCCTGTTGCCCCACACCCAGTTCCTGTTCGACAAGATCAACTTCCAGCTGGAGGCCTCCATGGGGGTGACCAATCTGGAGCAGAACAAGGTGATCAAGATCTTCTCGGTAGCCGCCGTGATCTTCCTGCCGCCGACCCTGATCGCCAGTATCTACGGCATGAACTTCGGCCGCATGCCGGAGCTCGCTTGGGAGTATGGTTATCCCATGTCACTGGTGCTGATGGTGATGTCATCGCTCGGCACCGGCCTCTTCTTCAAGCGCAAAGGCTGGCTGTAACGCCGCCGACGCGCGCTGCGATATCTGAAGAAACCGATTGGGGGGCATGGCCCCCCGATTAATTTGCGCCACGCCCAACGCCTTGCAAAGGGCGCTTCGTCGCCCCATATCCCCTTCATCACTCAATTCAAGTGGATAACGGGCAACCATGACCCTCTACCCCGAACACCGATATGACGATCACGGCCAGTTGCGCCCGCCCCTCTGGTTCTGGCCCATCGCCCTGTTGCTGACCCGCTCGGTCTGGCTCTTTTTGATGGCAGGGGTCACCCGCGAGCGCGGCAGCGAGATCCTGACCCTCTTCTATCCAGACAAGATCACCCTCTACATCAGCCTGCTGACCGACGTGCCCGCCATCCTGGCGTTGCTCGCCTGCGGCGGCACCTATCAGCAGACCCAGAGCATTCGCGCCAGACTCCGGCGCCACAGCCCGCTGCTGCTGCTCTGCTCTGCCGTCAGCGGCCTGCTGATGCAGTTGCACAGCCTCAATCTGCAGAAGTGGTCATTCAGCTGGCCCACCGCACTGGTGCTGGTCGCCAGCCTCTGGGCGCTCTGGTATCTGCTGCGCAGTCGCCAACTGCGGGAATATGCCGCAGATCAGCCCCACTGACGGGGCTGACACCTATTGACGAGTGACCCGGATCTGCAGAGTCTGGCGCTCGCTCTGGCTGCCTCGCCCCCCCTGTAGCTGGGTACCGAGGCTGCTCCCCTGATCCGCTGAGCTGGTCGAGAGCTCCCCCACCGTCAGCCACTGGCCCGGGGCCCCGCTCACCTCGGTGGCACTCTGCCCACGATTGATGGTGCCCTGATCCAGCCTCGCCTGTTCACTGCTCAGCGCAATCTGCACCCGATCGCCAATCAAGGTGGCCGTGGCATAGAGGCCGTTCACCAGCGGCATCATCCCTACCACGGCGCCCCCGTTCCACTGATAGAAGGTGACCGGCTGATAGGAGCCCATCTGCAGCAACACGGGACGACCCGAAAGCCCACGCACCTGCCAGCTGTCGTTTTGGCTGCGCTGGTACTGCCGGGCGTTGCCATCGACCAGCCACTGCCTTTTGGCCTCGTCGCGACTGATTGAGCCCCCCAGTTGCTGACCGCT
>NZ_JRJY01000082.1:23962-26071 GCF_000801015.1 Aeromonas sp. ZOR0001
CACCACGGCCCCCCCGTTCCATTGGTAGAAAGTCACCGGTTGATAGGAGCCCATCTGCAGCAGCACGGGACGGCCCGACAGCCCGCGCACCTGCCAGCTGTCGTTCTGGCTGCGCTGGTACTGCTGTGCGCTGCCATCGAGCAACCACTGCCGCTTGGCCTCGTCGCGACTGATTGAGCCCCCCAGTTGCTGACCGCTGGCGGCACCATCGACCCGCCACTCGATAAGCAGGCTTTGCGGTGGCTGGTTGATCTGCGCCAGCGTGGCTTCGGTCTCCTGCAGCTGGGCTGGCGTCCCGCTCAGCACCAGCTGATTCCCCATGGCGCTGACCCCAAGCTGGGGATAGATCTCCTTGAGGGTCTGCACCGCCGCCTGCGCCTCGAAGACCGGGCTCACCTTCACCTCGCCCCACAGCGGCCAACACCACAACCAAAGCAACAGCCAGTATCCTCTCCAGCGCCACTTCCCCATCCTTGTCTCCCTCTCGGATCCGTCGCCATACACCGTGCTCTAATGCCTCGTCATCATGAGCTATTCCTTGCGCTTTTCAATCCGTAGTATCGTCCGTTTGAGGCAAAAATCAGGGCAACACAATGTAATGCAAATAACAATGATTGCCATTTGTTAGTGTGAGATAATCGCTCGGATACTATTCGGTCTCCTTTTTTGAGCTTGCCGTCAATGAAGCCTATCGCCCCCCTGCCTCCGCCATCCGCCTTGCAATGCTTGTAAACATGCTCTCCATGGGCAGCATGATGATGGTGATGCCGCTTGGGCCGGATCTGGTGACTAGCCTCGGCATGGCACCGGAGCAGACCGGCTATTTCAGCGGTGCGCCACCCAGGGAGCCGCCCTAATTGAGCTTATCGCCGCTCCTTGGCTCGACCGGGTCAATCGCAAGCCCGCGTTGCTGATGCTGCTGACCTTGCGTTTTCTGCTGTTGATGGCCTGCGCCCTGGTGCAAAACAGCCAGCTGCTGCTGGGGCAGTGTGGCTGGGCCGCTTGCAGCTATCCTGGTGGTACCCCTTGCCCTTATCCTGGTCCAGTGGTTCGGCTGGCAGAGCCCCTTCCTGCTGTTTGGGCTCTGCGGCCTGCTGCTGGCGCTGATCACCCTGCTAGGTTTAGCCCTGCCGGTCGGCATGCCCGTCTGCTGCTGGTATCGGGTCAGAGCGGCGTTCTGCACGGATTTGACCAGCTGGCCTGGATCAATATCGGCTGCGGTCTGCTAGCCTGCGGCGGTGTCTGATTCCTGCTCAAGGGGCTGGCACAGACAAGAAACAACAATAATCCCGAGTCTGGCCCCACCAAACAAGGAAGTCAGCGAGCCACCGGCCCCAGAGCCGGACCCCATAACCTCTGTTTTATTCATGGAGTTTTGACTATGCAGTTGCAGCCAGACGTATCTCGATTGAACCCCACTCTGCTCTCACTTGGTCTGTGTGCCCTGCCAGGCCTGGCACAAGCCGAGGCCCCCAAAGCCAACGAAACCATGGTTATCACTGCGACACAGACCAAGCATACCGAACTCTCGGCCCCAGCTAGTGTCTCTGTGATCACCCGTGCCGACCTGGATAAACGTTCGGTCATGGATCTGACCGATACACTGAAGACAGTGCCAGGGGTATCTTTCATCCCGTCCACGCCGAATGGTCGCTATGAGATCAAATTGCGGGGCATGGGAGGTAAATATGCGTTGATCCTGCTCAACGGCCACCGTCTGAATGCCCGGGAAGTGATGGAAGACAACGATGGCAATGACTTCGATATCGCCTCCATCCCAGTGGCCGCCATCGAGCGGATCGAAATTTTGCGTGCCCCGGCCTCCTCTCTGTATGGTTCTGATGCCATGGCCGGTGTCATTAACGTCATCACTCGCACACCTGGGAACAAGACAGAGGGCAGCCTTGGCTATGACTATCGCAACATCACCTCTGGCAAAGGGGGAGACCTCTACAAGGGTAGCGGCTACCTCAGTGGTGCCCTGGTCGACGATAAACTCTTTAGAAGTCTGATGGTTGAAAAATACAATCGCGATGCTTGGCAATCGGGTTCAACTTGGGTTGAGAATACCTCTTGTTAAACTCCGCCGGGCTGACATTGCCAAGTCGT
>NZ_JRJY01000082.1:26081-45989 GCF_000801015.1 Aeromonas sp. ZOR0001
ATCACCTTCACCTCGGCCCACAGCGACGGGCTCCACAGTCCCATCATGCAGCCAAGCCACAGCAGCGCCCTGCGGCCAATCTTGCCCATCCGAACCATTGCGCTCTCCTCGTTCTCTGTTCTCTTCTTGTGCTCCGCTCAGGCTGCTCGGCTCAGACGTGGCCCAACGCCTGCAGCCAACTGATCGGCACTACTCGGTTCATCCGTTGATGATGAACCCGGCGGTTGCCAAAAAACAATCGGGAATGCAGCAACTCCGTGATTTCCCACGGTATGAGGCTCTCATTCCACGCCCGTTATCGCGTAAGATAGCGCCATCATAGTTGCCCAAGCGGAATCCATCATGTTGAAACAGCTGTTGTTACTCCCCCTCGCCCTGCTGCTGGGGGCCTGCTCGCTGACCCAATACAACGTCAGCGAGGCCGAAATCAACCAGTACCTCAAAGATCAGGTCTCTTTTGAAAAACAGCTGGGGATCCCCGGCATCATGTCGAGCAAGATCCGTCTGGATGAGATGCAGAGCCGTATCGGCCGCAAACAAGCAGATCGCATCGAGCTGGACGCCGCTGGCGACCTGCAGGTGAGCAGCCCCCTTGGCAGCCAGCAGATGAAGATCCGCTTTGCTTTGAGCGCACGCCCGGACTATGTGGCCGATCAGGGTGCCATCTATCTGCGCGATCTTGAACTGCTCTCGGTCAAGACCGAGCCGGCCGATATCGGGGCCGCCCTCACCCCGCTGCTGCCCACCTTCAATCAGTCGCTCTCCCTGTTCTTGTCGCAGACGCCGGTCTACCGCCTCGACAGCAGCCGCAAGAACGAAGCCAGGATCAAGGAGAAGGTCGAAGCCCTCAAGGTGGAGCCTGGCCGTCTGGTCATCCCGTTCAAACTGCTCTGATCCCCACCGCACTGGCACTTTCAGCGCAATAAACAGATAACCGTCCTCTTCGACAGCGCACATCCGGTTTAACGTGCAGCCGAATGGGGCGGTTTTTTACTTCTCAAGTCTCCCTCAACACAGCATAATGCAGACCATTCTCATTTAGATTCGTCATGAGAAGCGTCAATAATAAAACCAATGGTGAGAAGGGACATGAGAAAAACCGTACTGGTTCAGGCGATTGCCTGCGCACTGATCAGCGGCGCCGCACACGCTGCCGTCAAGGTCGAAGACAAGACATTCAATACCGCCGCCAACATGCTGGCCTATACCGAATTCGAGCTCTCCGGTGAGCCGCTGGCCGAAGCGCTGGGGCTGGATCTGGATGTGCTGGATGCCAACCGTGCCGATGAGCCGACCCCGTTCGACTTCGCTGCCGGCATCGAATCCTACGAATACTCCGAAGAGGCGATGTACGCCCTCAACTACCAATCCGGCATGGGCCCGCATCTGGTGAACGGGCCGCAAAACCTGGCCCGTGGCGGCACCATGGCCTCTCTGGGGCAACGGGTGTTGGCCATGGCCGACGCAGTTGGCTTCCCGGCTGATGAAGTGCCGCAGGGCATGTATCCCCTCTCCCTGCCCTACGCCTCCGCCAACCCGGAGTTTGCCCAGGCAGTGAATACCACTCCGGTCAATGGTGACCAGATCACCATCAAGACCGCCAAAGGGACCGAGAAAACCGTCAAGACCCAGGTGCCCGCCTACTTCCGTGACTACAGCACCCTGCGCTGGAGCGGCAGTGACAACCTGCTGGTGCCCGCAGCGGTGGGCGGCATCCTGCTCAAAGAGGTGATGTGGTCGCAGGACTTCCTCGGCGGCATGCACGTGGCCGAGACCGATGAAGAGGTAGAAGCCGCCTCCACCACCATGGATCAGGATGGCAAGCACAAGCTGGGCGTCTCTGCCGCCGATGGTTTCAACGGCATGATGCTGACCGAGCAATCCATCGACAAGCTGGCCATCATGCAGAACCAGCTTGGCTTCGATGGCAAGCAACTGGGCGCCAAGATCACCCCGCAGTACGATCCGGCCAAGGGCGTTGTCTACTTCCCCCATCAGGTGAAAGTGACCGAAACCAGCAACAACGATGCCGGTGCCATCGGCAAGCTGGAGGTGGTGGATGGCTCCGCCCAGCTGCGCGATGCCTGGATGATGCTGTGGCCGCTCTCCGAGTTCTATGCCTTCAGCGATCAGCGCAGCGCCAACACCAACCAGAACCCGGCCTTCCACGCAGTGTTTGACGGTGCGCCGTTTGCCGCCGCACCGGCTGCCAACAAGACCAATGACCTGGGCAAAGCCGTCGCGGGCAGCGATGCCTTCTCGCTGGCGATCAATCTCTCAAACCTCACCTTCAAGAACCTGGTAGCCCTGCACTTTGATACCAAGGCTGGCACCCTGGTCGACAGCTGGCAGGCAGGCAAACAGGGCAAGCACGTCACCACCTTTGACGCCGCTTACGCACTGGTCGCCCTGCAGATCTTCCAGCGCGCTCAGGACGCGCTGCCGGTCGGTTACGCCGCCGGTGACAATGGCGAGCTGAACCTCAAGACCAAGCAGGGTCAGCAAGCGCTTGAGCTTATCCGCAAGCAGGCCGATTTCATCCTTGCCAACCTCAAGGGCAAAAATGGTCTGGTGCATGACGGCATCACGCTAGGTGGCAAGCTCGATGCCGGCCACTCCATCGATGCGCAGTTCGCCGCCATCCGTGGTCTGACCGCCGCGTTCCTCGCTACCTCCGATGCCAAGTACCGCACTGCCGCCCGCGAGCTGTTTATCGCTGCCGACAAGGCCTACTTCAATGACAAGGCGGGCACCTGGCTGGCGGGTAAACAGGGTGAATACACTCCCTGGACCCAGGCTGCCATCTCCGGCGCCCTGCGCTCTGCCATGCTGAACCTGCGCAACGAAGGGGCCGAGAAGGCGCCCGAGCTGGAGCTGGCCAAGCTGACCGGTCAGTACGTCAGCTGGTTCCGTGGCACCGTCAACGGTGGCATGCAGATGGCCGAGTGGATCGGTGACTCCGGCGAGAACATCATCGAAGGTGCCGGCAGCGACACCGATGAAGATGGCGTACCGCAAGTAACCGCTGCCGGTGGCAAGCACGGCACAGCCATGGTGATGGCCGCCAAAGCGGTGGTTAGCGAATAATCCTCGCCATTCACCAGCATGAAAAAGGGAGCCAGATTGGCTCCCTTTGCATTACAGCGTCTGACACAGTTTCAAGGGCCTTCCTCAAACCAGCTTGTCCAGCATCTCCTTGGTCACCAGCACAATCCCCTGCTCGGAGCGGTAGAAGCGGCGGCTATCCTCATCGGCATTCTCGCCCACCACCAGCCCATCGGGCAGCACACATCCCTTGTCCACCACCACCCGGCGCAGACGGCAACCGGCGCCAATCTCGACCCCGGGGGAGATGATGGCCTGATCCAGGGTGCAGAAGGAGTGCACCCGCACATTGGTAAAGAGCACCGAGTTGAGCACAAACGACCCGCTGACGATGGTACCACCCGAGAACATGGAGTTGATGGTCATGCCATGCTGACCATTGCGATCCTGCACGAACTTGGCCGGTGGCGTCAGGGTCTGGCTGGTCCAGATGGGCCAGTTCTGATCGTAGATGTCGAGCTCGGGCAGCACGGAGGCGAGATCCATGTTAGCTTCCCAGAAGGAGTCCAGCGTTCCCACGTCACGCCAGTAGGGCTTTTGCCCCTCGCGCGCCCCGACACAGGACATGTTGAAGGGGTGAGCAAATGCCATCCCCTCCTCCACGATGCGGGGGATCACGTCCATCCCGAAGTCGTGTTTGGAGTCCTGATTGTGAATATCCTCCTCCAGCAGTTGGTAGAGGTACTCCGCCTCGAAGATATAGATCCCCATGGAGGCCAGCGAGCGATCTTCACAACCCGGCATGGCGGGCGGATTGGCCGGTTTTTCGACGAAGGCGCGGATCTTGCGCTGCTCGTCGATATCCATGATCCCGAAGGCGGATGCCTCGGCCCGCGGCACCTCGATACAAGCCACAGTCACCTTGGCGCCAAGGCGCACATGGTCGAGCAGCATGGCAGCGTAATCCATCTTGTAGATGTGATCCCCCGCCAGCACCACCAGGTATTTGGGGCCGTAGTCACGGATGATATCGACGTTCTGATAGATGGCATCGGCGGTGCCGCGATACCAGTGCACCTCGTCCACCCGTTGCTGGGCAGGGAGCAGGTCGATGAATTCGTTCATCTGGTAACGCAGGAAGGACCAGCCCGATTGCAGGTGACGCAGCAGACTGTGAGACTTGTATTGGGTGACTACACCAACGCGGCGGATCCCCGAGTTGATACAGTTGGAGAGCACAAAATCAATGATCCGGAATTTGCCACCGAAATGGACGGCAGGCTTGGCGCGGTTGTCAGTCAACTGCTTCAGGCGACTACCACGTCCACCCGCCAACACCAGTGCCATACTCTGGTTCAATAATTGTCGTGCTTTGGCACTATTTTCGGGCTCTAACAACATGATTTACCTCTGCCTTGTTTGATCTATTTTCAACTCATCTTCGCCTGTTTCGGCACCTGTGAAAGTGGTTTCACTCACATTTAACCGATCTCAATTGACCCTTTTCACCGAGTTGCGAGGAATAGCATGCTTTGCTCCGCCAGCTTGGTTAAAATTCCCCCACAAAGCAGCCACTTCAAGGATGACAAGATGGTTCACAAGCTCGGACGTACCCTCTTTCTGATCGCCACCATAGTGACCATACCCCTGCTGCTCCTGCAAGCAGTTTGGTTAGCCCTGCAGAGCACACCGCTTACTTTGGCCATTATTCTGGCCACCACACTGCTTGGCATGATCCTGCTGTTGATGCTGGCCATCCGCACCATGGATGGCATGCTCCAGCATCAGGAGCTCACCTGGGTCAAGGCGATCAGGGGGCGGGATCCCTCACAACTCGATGAGCCCGCCTCCCAGGAGGTGCTGCAACAGCTGCTGGAGCAGTTCGAAAGCGCCGAGCAAAGCGCTCATCGCCAGCTGACCGAACTCAGCAACCTGGCCACCACCGACGAGCTGACCCAGCTACTCAACCGCCACGCGTTTCGCCGCGACATGACCGAGTTGCTGCAGCGGGATCAGGACACCCAGACCGCGACCCTGGTGCTGATCCGTGCCACCGAGCTTGGCAAGATCAACGCCCAGCGCGGCTTCCAGTCTGGTGATGCCTATATCAAGGACATGGCCGCTCTCATCAAGCGGGTGGTAAGCCGCTTCCCGGGCAATCAGGTCTACCGCATCTCGGGGGCCGATTTTGCCGTGCTGGTGCAACCGGTGGCCAATATTCCCCCCCATCTGCTGGGGCAGGATTTGAAGGTGGCCTTCGATCACTATCAGGATCAGCACGAGCTAGAGAGCACCGGTTACTCGGGGCTGACCAAGCTCAGCAGCGGCCAGAAAATTGAAGCCGTACTGGCCAGAGCGGATCTGGCGCTGGCTCGCGCCCAGACCGAAACCATCAACGGCTGGGCCATCCAGCAGGATGACAGCGCCTCCGATCTGCAGGGCCAACACCACTGGCGCGACGTGCTGACCGAAGTGCTAGCGCAGGAACGCCTCAGCTTTACCTATCAGCCGATCCAGCCCCTGCACCGCAGCATGCTGGCCTACAACGAGATCTACACCCGCTTCAGCGGCAATGACGGCACTGCCCTGCCCACCGACACCCTGTTTGCCATGGCCCAGCGGCTGGATATGGTGATGCGGCTGGAGCAGCTGGTCATTACCCACATCATGCGTCAGTACCGGGCCTTTGGTGCCAACCAGAGTCGCTGGGGGATCAACCTCTCCCCCAACCTGCTGCAAAACAGCGCCTTCCTGATCTGGCTTGACCGCCAGCTGCTCAAAGATCCCAATACCAGCGCCAATCTGGTGTTCGAACTGGATGAAGAGCATCTGGAGCGCAATCTGACCGGCGCCAAGCGGGTGTTTGAACTGCTGCGTCGCAACGGCAGTCGATCGGCCATCGCCAATTTCGGCAAGGGGATCGGCTCCTTTACCCTGTTTCGCGAGCTCAAGCCCGACTACATCAAGCTCGATCCTGCCCTGATCACCGGACTGGAGCAGGATCAGACCAACCAGCAGTTTGTGCGGATGATCGTCGATGTATCACATCGGATGGGATGTCAGGTGATTGCAGAGGGGGTAGAACAGCTTGGCCAGAAACAGCTGCTGCAGGGGATGTATGTGGATGGCTTGCAGGGCTATCTGATCGCCCGGCCGCAACCGCTGCGACCGGATATCAGCCAATTGGGGCTCTTTACTGAGGATGCTTCAGCTTCAAAAGGGTCAGAATGATGTCATTGAGCTGGCGATAGCGTTCCAGCTCTTTCTGATCGTAACGGGTCGCCAGCGTGGTGGGGTTGTGGCGATTCTTGAGGTAACGGTTGATTTGCAGGCGATTGAACCCCGCCACCTGATAGACCTGGCCAAGCAGGGTATTGAGCTCATCGTGCTCCAGACCTGCTCTGGCCAGATAGTCCCCATCGGCGGGACTCTCGGTCTGATGGCTCCACTTGCCAATGCGACCACTCTCCTGCAGATAGCTGAGCCACTGCTCGATATAGAGGGGTTTGCACCCCGCCAACAGATTGAAAAAGCCCACCGCATCGCAACGACAACCGCTCAGGAGCACGACCGCCAGCTGATCATCATCGCATTGGAAGGTCACAGGTCCGGCTTGCGCCCAATCCAGCGCCTGCACCCGAATGCTGGCCTTCTCACCCGCAGCTCCCGTTACGTCGAATACAAACATGGCGCTCCTCCCTTGGCAAAAGGTTGATGATGGACCATCCCCCTGACAGGTGCAAAGGCAAATCGGCTTTTAACTCATCAATCTGGCCATTCGACCATAAAAAAGACCGGCCCCCTCACGGATGCCGGTCTTTGTCCCGATGGCCTGTGTGTTCAGGCCATCAATGGAGGCGCTTTCAGGCGTCCAGTTCAACCAGTGCCTTGGCCAGCTCGATGGGTTCGAGCTCCTGACCTTCCAGATCGGCGTTCCAGTTCGGGCCGACCAGTACATCGTCTTCATCCAGATCGTTGATCCAGATATCGAGAAACTCTTCCAGATCGATCACTTCCGGCTCGTAATCGGCCCACTCGTCGACGCAGTGCAGACGGGCGTCCTCTTCGGCAGACCAGAGCGGCATCACGTCGGCATCTTCAAATTCGGCGGAGCGACAGACGACCCAGTCTTCCCCATAGCGCAGACCCCACACCTGACCCGACTCGCGGACTTGTTCGATAAACAGTTGGAAATTGGCGTCAAGGTTGTCGTTAAGCATGCTCATGGGATTCTCTCTTTCTTTCGGGTGCTGCGGCATTGTCGGGCGACAATACGATGGCCAAATGGTGTCGTAAAAGTGACATGGACTCAAGCATATTGGGGTTATTCCGGGAAAAAAGCCGGGATAACCCATATTTGCCTGCAAAAACGCCTCCCGATGGAGGCGTCTTGCAGATTCAGGAGATCAACGCTCCCAGTAAACCTCTTCCAGGCTGTCCTCTTTCTCCGGCAAACCGCGGGAGAGACGGGGACTGCTCTGGGCCAACACCTCGTAGCTGACGCGGTTGGCGTATTTGCACACTTGGGCCAGTGAGGAGTAGGTCAGGAACTCGGAGATGTGCTTGGCGGAGTTGGGCACATTCATCCGGTGATAGGAGTTGGCCACCATGTCGTGCAGCACGGCGGAAAGGGCGCCATCCCCTGCCCCGTTGGTGTTCTTGATCTTCTCCGGGCCCCCCATGTACGGGGAGATGTGGGAGTAGATGCGGGCCGGTTTGCGGCACTTGGCGCGGGCCATCGGGCGGCTGAACTCATACATGTTGAACTCGGGGATAACGCCGGGCAGCAAGGTATGAGTGGTCTCGCGCTTGTAGTCCTCATCGGTGTAGCTCGCCATGTAGAGGCCGATGGGGCCAGCAGTACAGAGCACCATGTCGGCCCAGTCGAGCGCCTTGTCGGCCGCACCCAGCGGATCAGCGATACCGGTCAGGGCTTCACCTTCGTCTTCGTTCATCGCCAGCACGGTCACGTTCTCGGCAATGAAGTCGCGCCACCACTGGGGGTTTTCGTCGATGACGAAACGGGTGCCCAGGGTCAGCACCACGGGAATACCGGCCTCGCGGGCATAACGCACCGCGGTCATGGCCGCCTCTTTCATCGGATCACCATCGTCACCACGCACCAGATAGGCGGTGATCACCAGGGCAGACGCCCCTTTGATCACATCCTCCGGAATGTGCTGCACATCCAGCTGGTTCATCTTGCCGGCGTTGATGCCGAAGCTGCGCTCGCCGCACTCGGTGATGAAGGTGAAGCAACGGCCGATGGGGCCATCAACCGGCTGCAGATAGTCCAGATTGACGCGGGAAGAGGTGTTGCACAGATAACGGTAGGCGTAGCAACCGATGCGAATGTCCTGACTCATCACACCCAGCAGGATGGAGTGGGAGTCGGCCAGTACCGAGTAGTTGTGTACCGTGTTGCCGATGGTGCCACCGGCAAACTCGCTCACCACCATGTTGTTGGCCTTGAGCTCGTCATAAATCCGTTCGGCCACGTCGTCATTGATGACGACGGAGTGCCCCTTGCTCAGACCATAACGGGTCAGAAAGTCTTCATCCACATGGGCTTCGATATCAACCAGGGTCTGATCAATCCCGACGACGTAGGCTTTGCCCAGCTCGGTTAACAGGGGATTTTGCGGCACCAGGGGATCGCGTCTGTCGACAGGGAAGTAGTGTTTGGACTTGCGCTGACCGGGAAATTTCATGGCAATGTTCTGTGCTCTGGGGGAAAGAGGGGCGGGATTTTAACACAATCCGCCGCCCCGAAAAGTCGCCCTGTTTAAATAATAGAGTCAGTATAGACAAGGCTTGCAAGGAAAAACGTTTGCCTTTTCACCATAAAAAAACCACCCCGCCCGGGGTGGTTCCCTAGCATAAAAAAGCGCCTGTTTTCAGGCGGCCGCCATGCCCTGCAACAGGGCCAGTACCGAAAAGAGGCCGAGGGCTAGCCAGAACAGCAAGGTGCCCAGAAAACGGGGCACATTGGGGGCTTTGGGGATCTGGATGCCAATGGCATGCAGGATGCGGCCGACCAACAGCATGGCGCCACCGGCATGCAGCCAGAGCGCACCGGCACCGGAGAACTCGCACAGCGCCATCAGCAGCAGGGTCAGCGGCACATACTCGGCAAAATTGCCGTGAGCCCGGATCGCCGCCAGCAGCTCGGGGGCTTCCCCCTGCCCTATCATCACCCCGAACTGGGCGCGGCGTCTGACCACCCAGAAGGAGAGCCCCAGAAACAGCAGCCCCAGCAGACCTGCATAAATCAGCGTGATATGTACCATGACTCGACTCCTTGTTTGACTGACTGCCGGTCACTCATGCCAATTCGCGGCAGATGAGCGAGACCATCATCCTGATATGGGCCTGATCGCTGTTGAGGGCCGGAATATATTCAAACCGCTCGCCACCGGCCTCCATGAAGATCTCCCGATTCTGAACCTGAATTTCCTCAAGGGTTTCGAGGCAGTCGGCCGCAAAGGCAGGGCAAATCACATCGAGCCGCTTGATGCCCGCTGCAGGCATACCGGCGATGGTCACGTCTGTGTAGGGCTTGAGCCACTCCTCCTTGCCAAAGCGGGACTGGAAACTGGCCGTCCACTGCCCGGCCTCCAGCCCGAGCGCCTCGGCCAGCAAGCTGGCGGTATGGCGACACTGGTGACCATAGGGGTCCCCTTCGTTCTCGTAGCGCTCGGGAATGCCGTGGAACGACATCAGCAGGTGATCACCCTGACCGTGCTGCTCCCAGTGACGGCGCACACTCATGGCCAGCGCCTGAATGTATTCGGGATGGGCGTGATAATCACGAATGAGCCGTACCACCGGCAGATTGCGCTCTCTCTTCATCACCTTGCTCCAGGCATCGAAGACCGAGGCGGTGGTACTGACCGAATATTGCGGATAGAGCGGCAACAGGATCACCCGGTTGACCCCTTTGGCTTTGAGCGCCTGCCAGCCATCATTCACTGACGGGGAACCATAGGTCATCGCCAGCTCCACCGGCACCTCGACCCCCTCCCGCTTGAGCTCCAGCTCCAGTGCGGCGCGCTGCTGCTTGCTTATCACCATCAGCGGCGAGCCCTGCTCGGTCCACACCTGCTGATAGAGCTTGGCCACTTTGGGCGAGCGCGTCGGCAAGATAATGAAGTGGAGCAGCGGACACCAGAGGTAACGGGGCAGGTCCACCACACGGGGATCGTGCAGGAACTGGCTGAGGAACGCTTTGACGGCAGCGGTGGTCGGTGCGGCTGGGGTACCCAGATTGACCAGCAATATTCCGGTTTTCGTGGTCACGTTGGCTTCCTGTCTATCTGTCATTATGCAAAAAGGGCCCGACAGGGCCCTTCTCTTTATTTATCTGATGGCACGGGAAACAGTGCCGGCAGCAAAGATCAGCCCAGAATGGTGGCAAGCTGCTTGCTGACCAGATCAACCGGCTGGGTGCCGTCGATCTTGACGTAACGGGTGTGGCCCGCTTCCGCCTCTTTGCCGTAGAAACCGATCAGCGGCGCGGTCTGCTGATGATATACATCCAGACGCTTGCGTACTGTGGTCTCTTCGTCGTCGGCGCGGATCACCAGATCTTCACCGGTCACGTCATCCTTGCCTTCCACTTTCGGCGGGTTGAACACCACGTGATAGGTACGGCCGGAGCCGGAGTGAACGCGACGGCCGCTCATGCGCTTGACGATCTCTTCGTCCGGCACATCGAACTCCAGAACGAAATCAACCACGACACCGGCGTCCTTCATGGCTTGCGCCTGGGGAATGGTGCGCGGGAAACCGTCCAACAGGAAGCCTTTGGCGCAGTCCGGCTGAGCGATGCGCTCTTTGACCAGACCGATGATGATGTCGTCAGAGACCAGCTGACCTGCGTCCATCACAGCTTTGGCTTTCAGACCGAGCTCGGTGCCCGCTTTGATCGCCGCACGCAGCATGTCGCCGGTGGAGATCTGGGGAATACCGTGTTTTTCCATGATGAACTGAGCCTGGGTACCTTTGCCGGCGCCCGGAGCCCCCAACAGAACAATGCGCATACACGCTCCTATTGATTGGTTATTCAAATCTTGCGAAGGCAAAAAAGTACACGGTTTCGCCCGTTTCTACAAGGGTGAGCCACCTGAATGAGCACTTTATCACCACAATAACCGGCTGTTCGAACAGGATTTCATCGCAAGGGGAAGACGCAAAAATAGCCAGGGATTCAGCATAGAGCGCCAAAAGCAGGAAGGAGGTACGACAGAAAAAAAGATCCCGGCTCAGGGCCGGGAATTGCGCTCAAAAGTAACTACTTGTCGCTCGTAGTAGGAACAGGGCAATAGTAGTTTGCCCCCTGTGCGTCAACAACTGTCAGATGTGACAGGCAGGCCGCTATGAAACCGGAACTGGGGATCCGGCGAGCAGATAAGCTCGGCTTCCAGCTTGCCAAAGAAGGCCACCCGCTCGCTGATATCCTCCCCTGCGTACTGTTCGGCCAGGCTCAGGTAATCCTGATAGTGGCGCGCTTCGGAGCGCAGCAAAGAGACATAGAAGCGGCTCAACTCCTCGTCCAGATGGGGGGCCAGCTTGGCAAAGCGCTCGCAGGAGCGGGCCTCGATATAGGCGCCGATGATCATCTTGTCGACTATGGTGGCCGGCTCATGGGTGCGCACATGCTGCATCAACTGGCGAGCATAGCGGGAGGCCGTCACCGGCCCGTATTCGATGCCGCGGGCCTGCATGATCTCCAGCACCTGCTCGAAGTGGTGCAGCTCCTCCTGAATGAGCCGCACCATGGGAAACAGCAGCGGATTGCGTTCCAGCTCGGCAAAGACGGTGCGATCAGACTCTCCCATGCTGCGTTTGCCCAGGATCTCGGCCTTCTCCGGGATGGCATCCAGCTCGCGATAGAACTCCAGCTTGGGCAGCAGATGGCGCTTGCCCTTGGGCAGGCAGTAGCGGCGCACCAGACTGTGGGCAGTGAGTGCGGCCTTGGTCTCGCAGTTGGCGTGATCGATGAGCAAGGTCGGTAAACGGGCCGGATCCCGCGCCATCTCCACCCACTCATCCGGGGTCTCGCACTGCAAAAACTGGCGCACTGGGGCTAGCAGATCATCCATCTGAACTCTCGTCTCTTAAAAGCGTATCGATCATATATGTTGCCGCCTATGCTAGCGGATCCCGCTGGCCATGCCCATATCCGGCAAGATAAGCGGATATTTTTCAAACAGATATCTCCTCCCCCTTCTGCCGGTGTGAGGCAAAAACGACAATGGGGGCCACTGGCCCCCATCTCGCTATCCCATCCGGCAAAACCGCAAACGTTTAACTGCCTTCGTTAAAAATTTCCAGATTGCTGGTGCCTTCCTGCCATTCACGCACCGCTTTGGTGTCATCGTTGCGCAGGGCGTTGAGGTGATCCAGATAGGACTGGTCCACATCGGAGGTGACGTAGTGGCCATTGAAGACCGAGGTCTCGAAGTGACGCAGATCCGGGTTGATCTCCCGCACGGCGGCTTCCAGATCTTCCAAATCCTGGAAAATCAGGCCGTCAGCGCCAATCAGCTTGCACACCTCTTCCACTTCGCGGCCATGGGCGATCAGCTCGTTGGCGGTGGGCATATCGATGCCATAGACGTTGGGGAAGCGAATTTCCGGCGCCGCCGAGGCGAAGTAGACCTTGGCTGCCCCCGCTTCACGGGCCATCTGGATGATCTGCTCGGACGTGGTACCACGCACGATGGAATCATCCACCAGCAACACCTTTTTGCCCTTGAATTCGGAGCTGATGGCGTTGAGTTTGCGACGCACCGACTTCTTGCGCTGGGTCTGGCCCGGCATGATGAAGGTACGGCCGATGTAGCGGTTCTTCACGAAGCCCTGACGGTATGGCAGATCCAGGGTGTGAGCGATCTCCAGCGCCACGTCACAGGAGGTCTCGGGGATGGGGATGACCACATCGACGTCGAGATCTTCCCACTCGCGGGCAATCTTCTGACCCAGCTTGCGACCCATGTTGAGGCGGGCGGCGTAGACCGAGACCTTGTCGATGCACGAATCGGGACGGGCGAAGTAGACGTATTCGAAGATGCAGGAGCTCATCTGCGGGTTCTCCGCACACTGCTCGGAGAAGAGTTGACCCTGCTCGGTGATGTAGATGGCTTCACCCGGCGCAATATCCCGCACCGTCTCGAAACCGATGGCGTCGAGCGCCACGCTCTCGGAGGCGAGCATGTACTCCACCTGGCCCTGCTCGTCCTGACGACGACCGAGGATCAGCGGGCGAATGCCGTTGGGATCACGAAAACCGATGAGACCATGACCAATCACCAGCGAGACCACCGCATAAGCACCGCGGATCTGCTGATGGGTTCTGCGCACCGCAGCGAAAATATCTTCGGGGCGCAGGGCCATCTTGTCACAGCGATCCAGCTCGTGGGCCAGCACGTTCAGCAACACTTCCGAGTCGGAGGTGGTGTTGATGTGACGGCGGGCGACCTTGAACTGCTGCTCCTTGAGCTCCTTGGCGTTGGTGAGGTTGCCGTTATGGGCCAGCACCATGCCGTAAGGAGAGTTGACATAAAAAGGTTGGGCTTCAGCGGCACTTGAGCTGCCTGCGGTGGGGTATCTGACATGACCTATGCCGATGTTCCCTTGCAGACGCTGCATGTGGCGCACTTCAAACACGTCCTTCACCAAGCCATTGGCCTTGCGTTGCCGGAAGTTTCCACTATCAATGGTCACGATCCCGGCGGCATCCTGTCCCCTGTGCTGCAACACCGTCAAGGCGTCGTAGAGGGCCTGATTGACGGGGGTGGTGCCAACTATACCGACAATACCACACATGTCTTTGCTACCTCGAAGTCACTATACCTGTTTAAGAAAACTGGATGAGTTCAACATGAACCCGAAAAACCACTGGATCACCGGCTTGAACTCCGGCACCAGCTTGGACGCCACCCACCAGTCGCTCTGGGAGAGGCTGGTGAAGGTATCCATGAAAAAAAGCAGGGCACTGACGATCAGCACCCCGCGAATTGCACCGAAGCAGACTCCCAGCACCCGATCGGTACCGGAGAGACCCGTCTTGTCCACCAACAGGCCCACCACATAGTTGACCACGCTGCCGAGGATCAGGGTCGCCACAAACAGCGCCGCGATGGCCAGACCGTTGCGAACCAGCGCGTCGGAGAAGGAGGTGAAATAGACGGCGAGATCGGGATAGAAATGGCTGGCAATAAAGAAGGCGACAAACCAGGTGACAAGAGACATGGCCTCCTTGACGAAGCCGCGCACCAGGCTGATGAGAGCAGAGAAACCGACGATGCCGATGATGGCGTAATCAATCCAGACCATAGAAAAAGATGTCCTGCGAAATTGCGGCGCAGTCTAACAAAAACGATTGCGCATTGCTTGATAAAAATGTGTTAACTGTTCAAAGCGACGCCGAAAAGCCGCATTTTTTCAGCACTAAAACGGTTGATCGGCGCCAGAATGCACAACGCCATGGCAATGCCATGGCGTTGTGGTCTGCGGCGTGAACTTACCCGATGTGGGTCAGGCCACCCATGTAGGATTGCAGCGCAGCCGGGATGGCGATGCGGCCATCTTCCTGCTGGTAGTTCTCCATCACGGCAACCAGGGTACGACCCACTGCCAGACCGGAGCCGTTCAGGGTGTGCAGCAGCTGCGGCTTGCCGTCGATACGCACGCGAGCCTGCATGCGGCGCGCCTGGAAGTCGGTGCAGTTGGAGACGGAGGAGATCTCGCGGTAAGTGTTCTGGGCCGGCAGCCACACTTCCAGATCGTAGGTCTTGGAGGCGCAGAAGCCCATGTCACCGGTAGAGAGCGCCATCACGCGATACGGCAGCTCCAGCAGTTGCAGCACCTTCTCGGCGTGACCCACCATCTCCTCCAGCGCATCCCAGGATTTCTCCGGGTGAACCAGCTGAACCATTTCGACTTTGTCGAACTGGTGCATACGGATGAGGCCACGGGTATCACGACCGTAGGAACCGGCTTCAGAGCGGAAGCAGGGGCTGTGAGCGGTCATCTTGATTGGCAGCTCTTGCGCGTCAAAGATCTCGTCACGGGCCATGTTGGTGAGCGGCACTTCGGAGGTCGGGATCAGGGAGAACTTGCGCAGCTTGCCCTCTTCTTCCCCTTCGCCTTCGATACCGGTATTGAACAGGTCCTGGGCAAATTTCGGCAACTGGCCGGTGCCATAGAGGCTGTCCGGGTTCACCAGATAGGGCACGTAGCACTCTGTGTAACCGTGCTGCTGGGTGTGCAGATCCAGCATGAACTGAGCCAGGGCACGGTGCAGACGGGCAATCTGACCCTTCATCACCACAAAACGGGTACCGGAGAGTTTGACGCCATTCTTGAAGTCAACGCCCTTGGCCGCTTCGCCCAGATCGATGTGATCGCGTACCGGGAAGCTGAACTCGCGCGGGGTCCCCCAACGGCGCACTTCCACGTTGTCGTTCTCGTCACGACCCACCGGCGTGGTCTCGCTCGGCAGGTTGGGGATGGCGTCGGCAATGGCTTTCAGCTGGGCCAGCAGGGCATCCAGCTCGACCTTGCTGGTTTCCAGCTCGTCGTTGATCTTGGTCACTTCGGCCTTGAGCGGGGCAACATCTTCACCACGACGGGCAGCTTCACCGATGGATTTGGAGCGGGCGTTGCGCTCGGCCTGCAGCTCCTGGGTACGGGACTGCAGATCCTTGCGTTTCTCTTCCAGAGCGTTGACAGCCGCTACGTCCAGAACGTAGCCACGTGTCGCCAGACGAGCGGCAGCCTCTTCGATATCGCTGCGCAGATATTTGGGATCCAGCATGGTTTACCTACTTTTTTAAAATGGGATCTGGGCCTGAGTCGTCATGACGGGCTGGGAAACAGATCCGGAAGTTAACATCGGTTGGCGCACCCCAATCGTCTTCAGAATCGGGCCTCAACTATCAGGCCTTCGAGATCAAGAAGATGGCGCAAGGCCAAGACAAGCGGGGTCAGACGGGCAGTGTAGCAGACCGCCCCCCCGCCCGAACAGGGACTATTTGTGTCGTTTTTACCAACTTTGGCACGCAAACCGTCCTGCATATTCAAACGCCTGACCAATTTTCAGCCACGCGGGGTAACAAAGGGGCTATTTGCCCCGTTGCTGCGGACTTTGCCTGTCCAGTTCATGGAGGTAATCGAGCTTCTGGCCAATCTGCTTTTCAAGGCCGCGATCGGTGGGCTGGTAGTACTGCTTGCCGGCAAGCTCGGGCGGGAAATACTGCTCGCCCGCAGCATAGGCGCCCGGCTCGTCATGGGCATAGCGATACTCGGCGCCATAGCCCAGATCGCTCATCAATTTGGTCGGCGCATTGCGCAGGTGTACCGGCACCTCGAAGTCAGGGAGGTTTTTGGCATCATGAAGCGCCGCCTTCCAGGCGGTATAGACCGCATTGCTTTTCGGGGCACAGGCGAGATAGACGATCGCCTGGGCGATGGCCCGCTCCCCTTCCGCCGGCCCGATCCGATGGAAGCAATCCCAGGCCGACAGGGCGACCTGCATGGCGCGCGGATCGGCATTACCCACATCTTCCGAGGCAATCGCCAGCAAGCGGCGGGCAATATAGAGAGGATCGCAACCGGCACTCACCATGCGGGCATACCAGTAGAGCGCCGCATCCGGCGCCGAGCCGCGAATGGATTTGTGCACCGCCGAAATGAGGTCATAAAAGTGATCCCCCCCCTTGTCGAAGCGGGCCACGTGCTCCCCCACCACGGCAGCGAGCAGGGCACTGTCGATCACCCGCGCCCCAGTGCTGTCGGTTTCGGCCATGTCGGCCAACAGCTCCAGATAGTTGAGGGATTTACGCCCGTCCCCATCCACTGCCTTGGCCAGCGCCTCTTTGACGCCGGGGGCGAAGGTGAGTGCCGGATCATTAAGACCACGGGGATCGGTCATCGCCTGATCGAGCATGGCGAGAATATCGCTCTCTTCCAGTCGCTTGAGCAGATAGACCCGGGCTCGTGAGAGCAGTGCGTTGTTGAGTTCGAACGAGGGGTTTTCAGTGGTGGCACCGATAAAGGTGATGGTGCCATCTTCGATGTGAGGCAGGAACACATCCTGCTGGCTCTTGTTGAAGCGGTGCACCTCATCCACAAACAGGATGGTGCGCACTCCGCGCCAGCTGTTCTCTTTGGCCTTGTCGATGGCGGTGCGGATCTCCTTGATGCCAGAGGTGACCGCAGAGAGTCGCTCCACTTCCGCCTGACAGTAGTGAGCCATCAGCTCCGCCAGCGTGGTCTTGCCGGTACCGGGCGGCCCCCACAGGATCATCGAGTGGCAGTGACCCGCCAGAATGGCTTTGCGCAGGGGCTTGTCAGCCCCCAGGATATGTTGCTGACCGATATACTGGTCGAGGTTTTGCGGCCGCATCCGGGCCGCCAGCGGACGAAAGTCCGACGAGAAATCCAGCGACAAGTTACTCATCTGTATTGACCACCCAGCGTCACGCCACTCACCTTTGACTGGTGCAGTGGCGAGCAATCCAACGACCGCTTGCTCATTAGCGCTGGTCGTCCAGCTCGACCCCCTTCGGGATCTTGAAAACAAATTCGTTGCCCTTGAGCACCGGCTTGCGGTTGAAGCTGCTCAGGGTGAATTCACTCCACTGCCCTTGCGCCTCTTTCACATCGAAACGACTGATGTTGTCTTGTCTGTCGAAGGTGACACGGAAGGAGGCGATCAGCTCATCCTTGTTACGGCTGGTGACGGTGTAGACATCCCCCTGCTGGGTCACGTCATAGTTCTTCCAGAACTTGTCGTCATTACCGGCGATCAAGATAAAGGGGGTGTTGAGCACCGCATCTTTCAGCTTGAGGGCGGTCACCTGCTCGACGAAGGGATCATAGACCCAGACATCCTGACCATCGGCCACGATCAGGCTCTCGTCCGGCGAGGTGGTGTGCCAGTTGAAACGGTTTGGCCGCTGCACCAGCAGATCGCCGCTGGCCTTTTGCAGCTCCTTGCCCTTGCTGTCATAGACGGTCTGGGCAAATTTGGCGGAGAAGAGGCTCACCCCCGCCAGCTTCTGTTTGAGATCGCTGGCCGCATCGGCCCACACCTGGCTGCTGGCCATCAGCAACACGGTACCCATCAACAGTTGTTTTTTCATCACGCTCTTCATAAAGACGCTCTCGATAAAAGGCCACGCCCGCGGAGGGCATGGCCAGGGATAGTATGAAACGGGTGAGGCTTAGTCCCGCACCGGCGGCGGTGCCAGCACGTCGCGCTGACCATTGCCACCCGGTGAGCTGACGATGCCCTGATTCTCCATCTGCTCGATGAGACGGGCTGCCCGGTTGTAACCAATCTTGAACTTGCGCTGGACGCTGGAGGTCGAGCCACGGCGGGACTCCACCACAAAAGCGACCGCTTCGTCGAACAGGGGATCGAGCTCTTCATCGCCACCACCGCCATATTCGCCGCTGCCACCTTCGCCACCCGACTCACCGGAGAGGATCTCCTCGATGTAGTTCGGCTCGCCGCGCAGTTTCCAGTCTGCCACCACCTTGTGCACTTCGTGGTCATCGACAAACGCACCGTGTACCCGGGTCGGGTTGGAGGTACCGGCCGGCATGTAGAGCATGTCGCCCATGCCGAGCAGAGATTCGGCGCCGCCCTGATCGATAATGGTACGGGAGTCGATCTTGCTCGATACCTGGAACGAAATACGGGTCGGGATGTTGGCCTTGATAAGACCGGTAATCACATCCACTGACGGACGCTGGGTCGCCAGAATAAGGTGAATACCGGCGGCCCGCGCCTTCTGGGCGATACGAGCGATCAGCTCTTCCACCTTCTTGCCGACGATCATCATCATGTCGGCAAACTCGTCCACCACCACCACGATGTGGGGCAGTTTCTCCAGCTCCGGCGGCATCTGATCCATGGAGTCACCCGGGCGCCACAACGGATCCAGCAGGGGTTCCCCCTCCTCGATGGCAGCAAGTACCTTGTCGTTGTAGCCCTTGAGGTTGCGCACCCCGACTGCCGACATCAGCTTGTAACGGCGCTCCATCTCACCCACGCACCAGCGCAGGGCGTTGGCTGCGTCCTTCATGTCGGTCACCACCTCGGTCAGCAGATGCGGGATCCCTTCGTAGACCGAGAGTTCCAGCATCTTGGGGTCGATCATGATGAAGCGCAGATCATCGGGGGATGACTTGTAGAGCATCGAGATGATCATGGTGTTGACCCCTACCGACTTACCGGAACCTGTGGTACCGGCCACCAGCAGGTGCGGCATCTTGGCCAGGTTCACCACCACCGGCTCGCCGGCGATGTCCTGACCCAGGCCCATGGTGAGCGGGTTGCGGCTATCGCGGAAAGCATCGCAGTCGAGGGTTTCGCGCAGGTAAACGGTCTGACGCACCCGGTTGGGCAGCTCGATACCGACATAGGTTTTACCCGGGATCACCTCAACCACCCGCACGCTGCTGGCAGACAAGGAGCGGGCCAGATCGCGTGAGAGGTTGGTGATCTTGCTCGCTTTCATGCCCGGCGCCAGATCCAGCTCGAAACGGGTAATAACCGGACCCGGATAGACACCCACCACCTTGGCCTGCACGTTGTAGTCGGCAAGCTTGGCCTCCACCAGACGACCCATGCGATCCAGCTCATCCTTGCTCATCATCTGGGTCTTGGCGGGCGGTCTGTCCAGCAGCTCGATACTCGGCAACGGCGGCAGCGTAGATTGTGGACGACGCTTGGGCTTGGTTGGTGCGACGGCTACCGGCGCGGCGACCTCGTCGTCCCCTTCGGCCCAGGGCAGATCCAGATCGTCCTCATCATCGTCATCGGCCACAGCCAGTACCGGCTGGGGG